>CAZJZR010000014.1:0-4512 GCA_964550475.1 uncultured bacterium | reverse complement strand
CGTTGGTTAGGCTGGTGGAAAACATGGCTGGATCATCGGAATTGACTGTGCAGTATAGCCCCGCGTCTACCATTTTGCGGATGGGGTGAGGCTGGCTGCGATCGACCACGCCTAAACAATAGTTGCTGTGGGGCGACACTTCTAAGGGAATTTGACGCTGGCGCAGGACTTCCACCAAGTCGAGATCGTCTAAACAGCGGATGCCATGCCCAATCCGCTCGGCTTGCAAGTGATGGATTGCGCCCCAAATGCTGCTTGCACCCACCGCCTCCCCCGCATGAGCCACCAACCGCAGTCCGTGTCGCTGGGCTTCAGCAAAGGTAGCGGTGAACAAGTCTGGCGGATACCCCACTTCCAGCCCACCGACTCCCAAGCCGACAAATAACCCGCGTTCTTTACCTTTGAGGACAAATTCCAACACCCGCTGTTGCGAGTCAGGAATCTCACGGGCAATGTCGGGAATCAGATTAATTTGGCAGCCATAGGTTGCTTCACCTGCCGATCGCCCTGCCGCGATCGCAGCCAAAATGTCCTCATCCTCAAACTTCTCAGTTAGAAACGAGGCACTCAAAAACGCTTCCGTGTAGCGAATGTTTTCCTCCGATTGGCGTTTATACAGCCGCTCAATCATCAGCGTGTAGTCTTCTGGTGTTTGCAAGCACTGCACCGCTGTGGCGTACACCTGAATGAAATGGGCAAAATCTCGAAACTCAAAGAATGACTGCCATTCTTCTAATGAACTCGTCGGCAATTCAACCCGATTGCGCTGGGCTATCTGGTAAAACGTCGCTGCATCGGTCGCGCCTTCGACGTGAACATGGATTTCAGCTTTCGGCATGGCGCGAAGCTGGGCTGCGAGTTCCGGAGCAATTGGGGTAGCGGTGTAGGTGTGTGGCATAAACTCAGTGGCTTACAGGATGGTATGAACAGATCTGGTGGTTAGCACCACAAAGCAGCTTGGTGTTGAGTAACCCAGACCTATCCTGCCACCTCTAGCATTCGTCGATAGGTTTCTTCATGCCAATTGGCCGCTTGCAACCAGTCACGCAAACGAGTGGAGTCGATAGTCGCGATCGCGACACCGGCGAATCGCCATTTGCTTCTACAACCGTCCAATTAGACCGCGATCGCCTGCGCCAAAAATTCGTTAATTGCTTTCATGTAGGTGGGGGCATCCTCCAACATCGGGAAATGCCCCGTCTTGGGCATCACCTGAAACTGGATGCGCGGATTCAGATCTGCCGCCTGTTGTCCCATGTGCGCCGGAATAATTTGGTCGTATTCGCCACAGACCAAGAACGTGGGCACGGTAATCTGGGCGAATTCCTGGGGCATGGTTTCGGCTGCGGCTTGGCTAACGGCAGTAAAAATGGTGCCCAAGGCCGCCGCGTAGTCCGCCATCAAGAAGTCTTCGAGAAAATTCCGCTGCTGGATGATTGGAATCGGTTGATGCAGAAACCGCGCCATGAACATCCGTTCCACAAACGGAATCGACAGCAGCCAGGGTGGACGAAACTTCACTACATAGCCGCCAAATTGATGGAAGGCTTGGAAGGCTTTAGCATCGTACTCAAAAATGCCGTTGCAGGTGAGGATGGCGCGATCGACCCGTGCGGCGTAGCGGTTGAGGAACAGCACGGCAATCGAAGCTCCGGTGGAGTGAGCGTTGATACAGACTCGCTCTAACCCCAGCGCATCCAACAATAAAGCCAGGTCATCGGCGTAGGTGTCGAGTTCGTAGGTGAGGCTGGGGTCTGGTGCGGCAGGTAAACGGGTGCGACCAAAGCCACGCAGGTCGTACAACAGGCAATCGAATTGGTCAGTGAGGGCGATCGCAGTACTTTCCCAGTAGCGAGCTGAACCGGCCCAACCGTGGAGAAACACCAAGACGGGTTTCCCGGTTGGGCGATCGCCCCCCTCGGTGATCCATTGGTAATAGTGATCAACCCCGCGAACAGGCAGATAGGGCATGGGTCAACGCGAAATAATAATTAGGCCGATTCGGGTTTGGGCAAGGATGACGGGTGTACCAACAACTCAGCGGTGGAGCGTTTTTCCACCATTTCCCGTGTCACCACACAGCGGGTGACATCCTTGCGGGAGGGCAACTCGTACATCACATCCAGCATCAACTCTTCCACAATGCCGCGTAATGCCCGTGCCCCGGTCTTACGGCGATAGGCTTCCTTGGCGATCGCCCGTACCGCATCAGGCCGGAATTCCAGTTGGACATTATCCATCCGCAACAGCTTTTGATACTGCTTCACCAAAGCATTGCGCGGTTCCGTCAGGATAGCAATTAGCGCGTCCTCATCCAGCGGCTCCACCACCGCCATCACAGGCACCCGGCCAATGAACTCCGGAATCATGCCAAACTTGACCAAATCATCCGGTTCCGTGTGCTTCAGCACATCGGCAGTGCGTTTTTCCTTCGGTTGCCCATCGGTTTGGATAAAGCCCATCGACTTCTTACCCACCCGATGTTCCACCACCTTTTCTAAGCCGACAAACGCGCCACCACAGATGAACAAAATATTGGTGGTATCAATTTGGATGCAGTCTTGGTAGGGATGTTTGCGTCCCCCTTGGGGCGGCACATTGGCGATCGTCCCTTCCAACATCTTTAACAGGGCTTGCTGTACCCCTTCCCCGGACACATCACGAGTAATCGACGGATTCTCGCTCTTGCGGGCAATCTTATCAATTTCGTCAATGTAGATGATGCCGCGTTGGGCTTCTTCCACATTCAGGTCGGCGACCTGTAACAGGCGCAGCAGGATGTTTTCCACATCCTCACCGACATAGCCCGCCTCGGTTAAGGTGGTGGCATCGGCAACGGCAAAGGGGACATCCAACAGTTCAGCCAGCGTCTGCGCTAACAGGGTCTTGCCACAGCCCGTCGGCCCTACCAACAGCACATTGGACTTCTGGAGCACGACGCTATCATCCGTGCGATTCGCGCTCCCCTTCGACTGGGTATAGGTCAACCGTTTGTAATGGTTATAGACCGCGACAGAGAGGATTTTCTTCGCCTCATCCTGCCCCACCACATGCTCGTCGAGGTATTTCTTGATCTCCCGTGGTTTGGGGATCTGATTCATCGACAGCGGGGAGGTGCGGGGTTGCCGCTTCTCCTGGGGTTGATCCCGACGGGGAGCAGGTTGCGGACTGCTGGCACTGGAATCGAACAACTCTTCATCCAGGATTTCGTTACAGAGATCAACGCATTCGTCGCAGATATAGACCCCCGGCCCGGCAATTAATTTTCGCACCTGTTCCTGAGACTTGCCGCAAAAGGAACACTTCAGGTGAGAGTCATATTTGGACATAAATGCCTCTTTAGTTAGCTGCTGTTGCTAAAACGGTACCGGAGGAGGGAATATCCCGACGGGAGATGACTTGATCAATTAAACCGTATTCCTTGGCTTCTTCGGCAGACATGAAGAAATCGCGCTCGGTATCTGCTTCAATCCGCTCCAAGGGCTGCTTCGTATGGGAGGCCAACAGTTCATTCAACTTGCGCTTATGATACAAAATTTCTTTGGCTTGGATTTCAATATCCACGGCCTGACCCTGGGCACCCCCTAGCGGTTGGTGAATCATGATCCGGGAGCTGGGCAGGGACATGCGTTTACCTTGGGCACCGCCAGAGAGGAGAAATGCACCCATGCTAGCAGCTAAACCGAAGCAAATTGTGACGACATCCGGACGAATCTGTTGCATGGTGTCATAGATTGCCATCCCTGCTGTCACAGAGCCACCGGGGGAGTTGATGTAGAGCTGGACATCTTTTTCCGGGTCTTCTGCGTCTAAAAATAGCAGTTGGGCAACGATGGAATCGGCCACCATGTCATCCACCTGAGTTCCTAGGAAGATAATCCGTTCCCGCAGTAACCGGGAATAGATATCAAAGGAACGTTCCCCCCGACCCGATTGCTCGACAACCATGGGCACTACGCCAGTGGGGCTGAGGGCAACGATGTTTTGGGAGGTGTGACTGGAAATTTGGTAAGCGGAGGACTGGGACACTAAATCCATAGCAGCGTAATAGATGACGCAAGGTAATAGAGGTCAAACGGGTAAGGCAGAGGGATAGATCAGGATTGATCAAGATCAACCTAGATTCAACCTAGATTCAACCTAGATATAGTGTGACTAAGACGTTAGTCTGACTAAAATCGACTATACCTTAGAAGACCGAGGGTGATGCGCTGTTTTTTGCCTACTCAAACTCATTATGCCTTAAGTCTAAGGGAAGCGTTGGGAATTTCTAGATAATTGCCACGACTCTACTGGTTGTGATAACCGTCTATGGTGATGTGCGGCAATAAAAAATTGATTTTTCGTGCGGGAGACGCACGAAAAATCAACCGTCTAGATATCTTTTCAAACGTAAGAGGGTGTTTTAAAAGCCTTGTTTGATGTAGCCCTGGCGACTAAAGTCGCGGCTATACGGGCAAAACCTGCCTACGCAGGTTATGGAAATCCTTGATTTTCTTCAGTCCGCGTAGG
>CAZJZR010000013.1:0-17102 GCA_964550475.1 uncultured bacterium | reverse complement strand
TGCAGGAATTGCAGCGGATGGTGGGGCATTACGGGCTGGCAACGGTGCAGGCGTATATGCAATACGTGCAGGACAATGCCGAAGCCGCAGTCCGACGGGCGATCGCTGCCCTCGCCTCTCCCACACCCCAACCCCAGCAGTTCACCTATCCCCTCGACAACGGCAGTCAGATTCAGGTGACAGTCACCCTGGATGCGGCACAACAGACAGCGGCGATCGACTTTACAGGCACCTCTCCCCAACAGCCGAATAACTTCAATGCCCCCCTAGCGGTCTGTATGGCGGCAGTATTGTATGTCTTCCGCACCCTGGTTGAAGACGACATTCCCCTCAACGCTGGATGTCTGAAGCCCTTGCAAATCAACGTCCCAGAGGGTTGTATGCTCTACCCCCGCCCTCCGGCAGCAGTGGTGGCCGGAAATGTGGAAACGTCGCAGGCGATCGTTGATGCCCTCTACGGTGCCTTGGGAGTCATGGCCGCTTCCCAAGGGACAATGAACAACTTCACCTTTGGCAATGGCCAGTACCAGTATTACGAAACCATTTGCGGCGGCTCTGGCGCGGGGCCGGACTTTGCCGGAACCGATGCCGTGCAAACCCACATGACCAACTCCCGCCTCACTGACCCAGAGGTGCTGGAGTGGCGATTCCCGGTGCTGGTGGACAGTTTCAGCATTCGCGCCAACAGCGGCGGCCAAGGCGCACATCCCGGCGGCAATGGTGTGGTGCGACGCATCCGCTTCCGCGAACCGATGACAGCGGCCATCCTCTCCAGCCATCGCCAGATCCCACCCTTTGGCGTGCAGGGTGGCGCGTCCGGTGCGGTGGGACGCAACTGGGTGGAACGGCAAGACGGCACTATGGAAGAGTTACCCGGTCAAGCGGAGGTCGCGATGCAACGGGGGGATGTGTTGGCGATCGCCACTCCCGGCGGTGGCGGCTATGGGCAAGCCTAGAATTCTGGAAAGGGAGTGCCTACCCATCACCTCAGTGGGTGTTGTCAACCTTGGTTATGCTTGAATTAGTTTTAGGCGGAATGTATCGATCAATCAATCATTCATTCATTCAACAATTAAGCATCTAGACCACTGTCCCGACAATCTAGCAGCCAATCCTTAGCAGTTTTTATGACCAACCTCGTGGTTTGGGGGATCACTCTCACTCGGACGACTAACCGGGTCAGGATGTCGCTGACCCGTGGACTAAAACATCCTCATCCCGCTCCTGATGCCGATCATGGCAAAGTCGATCATGGCAAAAGTGGGAAAGGGACTGACCCATGCAGGCAGGTCGGCTTGGCTCTGGTCAGTAGTGGCTGGTTGGCGATCTGCCTCAGTCCCGCGATCGCCGCTCCCCCTCCAGTTTTAGACCCTCCAGTTGTAGACGCGATCGGCGATCGCTCACCCACCCCCATCACGACTCCTACCCATCCACTCACCCACCCACCCACCCCTCAACCTCCAGTTTCCGCCACCGACAACACGGTCACAGATGATCCGATGGCGCAAATTACTGGAGTGACGCAGTTAGCTGACATCGCCCCCACCGATTGGGCGTTTGAGGCATTGCGATCGCTGGTGGAACGCTACGGCTGCATCCAAGGCTACCCCACCCGCTTGTTTAACGGCAAACAGGCTCTGAGCCGCGCTGAATTTGCCGCAGGGCTAAACGCCTGTCTGTCTCGGTTGTCGGAACTCATTGCCCAGAGTACCGCCGATGCCGTCCGCAAAGAGGATCTGGTGCTGCTGCAAAAACTGCAAGAACAGTTTGCCGCTGAACTGGCCACCCTGCGCGGACGGGTGGATGTCGCCGAGGCCAGGATTAGCCAACTGCAAGCCGATCAATTTTCTCCCACGACTAAATTATTTGGTCAAGTTGTCACCGGATTACAGGTCAGGAGTGCAAACCAAGCCGACTTCTTCCCTGTCGATGGGGTGAAGGATGCCCGCGATCCCGCCACCAACGCCAACGTGATCACCAACGCCCAATTCAGCTTGGTGACCCAATTCAGCCCCAACAGCTTACTCCTGACCGGACTGCAAGCCGGAATCGGCAGCACCGCCCCCCGCCTCACCAACGACACCCGCCTCGGCTACGAAGGGCCAACGGTTCCGACTGGTTCCCTGGTGTTGAGTGACCTGACCTATCGGCATCGGTTTGGCAAAAATTTTGCGATCGTGGCCGGAGCTGCCGGAGTCAACATGGTGAACGTGTTCCGGGGAGCCAACCGGGTTGAAAGTGCTGGCTTTGGCCCCTTATCCGCCTTTGCCCAGCGCAACCCCATCCTCAGCATTGGAGCCGGACAGGGAGGCGTTGGCTTCGACTGGCAATTTCTACCCCGCGCCAGTATGCAGGCGGTTTACTCGGCTGGCAACCCTAGCAATCCCACTGGTCGCCCCGGCAATTCTGGCATTTTGGGCGGACGCACCACCTTTGGACTGCAATTCACCTTCGCCCCCCGCAATAACCTGGATTTGGCGATTCACTATGTCAATGCCTACTCGCCCAATGGCAGCTTGAACACACGGGTGGGTGATGACCAACTCAGCACCACCCGGATGAACACCAATGCCGTCGGCGCAACCCTGTCGTGGCGAGCCTTACCCAGTTTGGTGGTTGGGGGCTGGTTGGGCTACACCACGTCCGCCATCCCCGGCGAACCGGGCAGCGTCGAAACCAACAATTGGATGCTGTTTTTCAACTTTCCCAATCTCTTCCGTCGCGGCAATTTGGGCGGCATCTACATTGGTCAGCCACCCCGAATTAGTAGCAGCAACTTACCCATCGGGGAAAATATTCCCGATCTGCTGACAGGGGGATTGGGCAGACCAGGGGCACAACCCAGTTCCACCTTACATTTAGAAGCATTCTACCGCTGGCGACTCAGCCGCAACATTAGTCTCACCCCCGGAGTGATTGTGATTCTGGATCCGGCGCACACGGCCTCTAGTGATCCCGTGGTGATTGGGGCATTACGGACGACGTTTAGTTTTTAAGCCAGAGTTGATCAGCCAGAAGTTTTCAACCAGAGTTTTCAGCCAGAATTCAAGACGAAACCATGGGACATAACAGGCTCAAATTCAACCAATTTGTAGGATGCGCTGTGGGTTTAGTCAGCAGTGGGATGGTGGCGATCGCCCCCACCGCCCAAGCACAAGTGCCCATCCTCGACGGCAGCATGATCATTGACAATGCCCGGATTTTTGTCGGGGACAACGGCGAAACCTACATCTGGGATGGCACCGTTGATCCGCTGATCATTCGCACCAGTCAGGGGGGGATTGAACTGAATATGTTGGTCGAGGGCATTCTCCCCCGCTTAAATACCCCCGCTGGCGCAGTTCCCGCAGCTGGCGACACAGGGACATGGCTGACCCAACTGACCTTTCGCGGCTTTACCGCCTCTGGTGACCCGGCATTATTTGTCGATATTCCCGCCACCCTCCAGTTTGAAGTCAACGCCACCGATTTATTCAGCGATGGCGATTATGAGCATTACGCCACCGATCCGATTGCCCGTACCCAATCCGGCTATGTGCTGATTGAGCCATCCCAAACCGTCATCCCCACTGAGAGTCGCACCCTTGATGAACCGGATCGGCTGTTTATCGCCAGCCCTGCCACCGCTCCGGGTGCCCCTTACAGCTTTGTCAGCACAGGTCAAAATTACAGCGGCACCCTCAGCACCATCCTGACTGGGGGCACCCTAGCGATTCCCGACCCACCCGGATTTTCCAATAACGAATTTGATGGCTTACGGGGTGCTTTGGGCGAGACTGAGTTTGACGATAGCGAAGTTAGTTGGGTCAGCGAAACGGCTACGGTGGATGCAGGAGAGGACGCGGGGGAGCAAAGTTCGGAAGCCGAGGCCGGACAAGGGGAGAGTAGCGAAGCCGACCCGATCGCCCCCACCGATATCATTGGCGGCATTGCCAAATTCATTGCCGTTCGCAGTGGCAGTTGGTTTGACATCCCTACCGCCAGCGGTGGCGACGTGGCAGCGGCTAAATCAGTGCTGGCGACCAAAACTCCGACTGCAACCCGCTATCAGTTCCAGATGGAACCCACCCCGATCCTGGTGGGCTTAGTCAGTCGCGTCTTCCCCGGCATGATGGGAGAAGCGGAACATCCGGCCTCGCTGTTTACAGAAATCGCAGCTTTGCCCCAAACAGGCGATCCCGCCACCCGTTACGTCGTCTTCGTGGGCGACCAGTCGCTGGGTGAATTTAAACCGGGGCAGGCGGTGCGGTTTCGCCAATTCTCCGCCCAGTTGGGTCAGTTGTTAGTCAATGGCAATGGTGTGCGCCAGTTTGCGTTGGTGCAAACCGCGATCGCTCAACCCCAAGCGTCCAACCCCAAGCCGACTCCAGCGTTTGCTCCCTGTCGCCCCAAGCGCACGCCGATCAAGTTGGAGTTTAGTCAATCGGTCGGCAGTTTTTCAGTCAAGTAACCCTCGTCTATCCAGCCGCTGGACTCACCCGCCACAGCTTAATCGTTTTATCCTCACTGCTGCTGGCCAACACCTCCCCACTGGGGCTAAAGGTGAGGGACTGAATCCCACCCGCATGACCGACGAGCGTCCGCAATTTCTCTCCTGTCTTGGCATCCCACAGTTGAATTTCCCCGGTTTGACTCCCACTGGCCACCAGATCCCCAGCCGGACTAAACACCACGGAAAACACGCGATCGGAGGCCATTGATAAGACCAATTGCCGTTGCCGCACGTCCCAGACTCTCAGTTGATCCCCCCAACTGCCACTGGCAAGGAACCGACCGTTAGGGCTAAAGGCCAGAGACAGCACCGTAGATTGTTCATCCCCCTGAAATTGCCCCACAACCGTCCCCGTTTGCAGATTCCACAGTTGAATCAGCCCACCAGTCCCCGCTACAGCCAGAGTCTTACCGTCCGGGCTGATGGCAAAGCTATTCACCTCCTCCGGTAACTCGACATTGAGGCTGCGGATGACATGGCCATCCTTGGGGCGAACCAGCGTGATTTTTGCAACGTCTACCAAGATCAGGTTGTGATCCCTGGGGTTAAACGTGACAAACAACGGACGTTCCAGTTGCACATTCACCATTTGCTGCATCTTGGCCACATAATCCAACGGCATCACTTCCAACCGATTGGCGATCGCCACCGCCAGCCGTTGCCCATCCGAACTCAGTGCCACCGCATGGAACAACGGCAAACTACGGCTAAAGCTGCCGTATCGATTCATGCCCTTTAAGTGAAAACTAAACCGTTTTGCGCCCCCCAGCGTCCAGGCGGTAATTTTCTCATCCGTAGCCGCCAAAAACAGTTGCGCCTGCGGACGCACCGCCAGAAACCCGGTATTTTTTTGCCGCCCCTGAAACGACCCGACCAGACTTGTATGTTGACGATGCCAAACCTTGATTTTGCCGCCTGCACTATCCGTGGCGATCGCCTGCCCATTCGGCGTAAACACAAAGGGATACACCCCCTGCGTCAATGTGACTGGCTTACTCGGCGCATTTAACGCCCACACCGTCACTTGCTTGATTCCCGTATCGGTTTGGGTGCTACCGGCCAACCGTTTACCATCGGGGCTAAAGCTCACCGGCGCAAACCCCTTCAGTTCGCCCCCCAGTTTTCCCGTCGTCGCATTCCACAGTTGAATTTTTTCGATCCCATCGGCAGTCAGCGGTCTACCGCTCGTAGCCAGCGTTTTACCATCGGGACTGAAGTCGATGGAGGCAACAATATCATCGGTTTCCACCCGCCAAACGGCCTTGCCCGCTTGCCAATCCCACAGGTAAATCAACCCATCACTGCCGCCACTAGCCAACCGTGAACCGTCAGGGCTAAACGCGAGGGCGAGCACTTCATCTTCATGCCCATTGAGGGTCTTATGCTCATCGGCACTCAGCGTCGCTACAGATTTACCCGTTTGCAGATCCCACAAATGCACAATCCCGTTTTGATCACCAGTGGCTAAAATCCGGTTATCCGGGCTAAAACTGGCCGCTAACACCTTGCGGTCATGGGTGAACGTGCGCGAATTGGGAGTGGGATGGGACAGATCCCATAGCGCAACACCTGCTTCCTGATTAATCGTTGCGACTCCTGGATGTTCTGGATGCACCCCTGACACCATCACATTTGCCGACACCGCCAACACTTCGGAGGCAAAATTCACCTGGTCTGGATCATCCTTGACATGCCACAGTTTGATTATGCCATCGTTATCGGTACTGACCAAGGAGAGCGGATGCTGGAGAGGAGTGGTAAATTCCACCGAAAGAATGGCCGATTCATGACGCATTAACAGCGGCATTTCTTGCACGTCTCGCACCGTTTTTACGGAGATAGTAGCAGTCGGTGTAAGCCATTGGCTAATTTGATAACTGCCAATAATCAATAGGCAGATGAGTCCAGCCAAGGCGATCGCCCAACCATAGCGAACTGGCAACCGTTTAGCCAATCGCTTCGGCCAGGTTTTAAGGGCGAGTCGTTTAAATTTATGCGTTCGCATTGTGCGATCTAACTAAACAAATCTAACTAAACAATACGTAAGGTCAACGGATCATCGCCTTGTTAACAATTGCTTGGTGTGTTCAGCCATGATTCATCCCTGACAATTCCCCAGATGTCTTACTATTATCTAGTAATTCTTTCCTGCTGCTGCAATGAATCCTGCCGATCACCAGAGTGATTCGTTCAATAGGTCTGACACCGATTCTGCCACCAGTTCCATCAGTGATATGCGATTAGAACAGGCGATCGCCCGCTACACCACCGCCTTAACCGTGATTGAACAGCAGCCAACCACACCCGAATTAGAGCAAATTCTTGATGTATTGATGGCGCGTGATGCGATTGAAAAATTACGACTTAGCGTGGATAACCTGCCCAGCCAATGGCTCACCACCCTGATTCACCTGGATAGTCGCCTGAAAACCCAAACCGACAAATTGGTGGCCAATCCTGACTTAGCCGAATGTCGCGCCAGTATGCAGCCACCGGAATCCGCGTGGTGGTGGTTTTTGGAGTCAGAACCACCCCAAGACTCTTGGTGGACTGGGTTTGACTGGTTATGGAATTTACTCACCGTCGCCTGTCTCGTCTTCACAGGTACATTTGTAACTAACACGGCTCAAGCCTTTTCCAGCAATGGATTTGACCTGTTAGGGACATTCAGCACCATTACCCAAGGAGCCGGATTGGTACTGGTCACGGGTGGAGCGTTGACTGAACAAGGCCAACAGATGATTGAACAGATTTGGAGTAGTCTGAATATTCCTCGCCGCTTCCATGCAGAAGCGACTTTTTTAGTGGCCGTACTGTTACTCTTCACCGCCTACACGATCAACCAAAATCTCCCCGCTTTTGGCAGATATTATTATCAACAAGCTGAAGAAGCGGAAGTCAACGGTGAGTGGTTAGCCGCCAAGGATAATTACCAGCGTGCCTTACAATTTATCCCCTCTGAAACCACGATTCAACTCCGAATTGGCAAGATCAATGAACAGTTAGGCCAGTTAGAGGCTGCCCAGAAAAATTATCAAAATGCTCTGCTAGAAACGAATGATAACGAAGCGATTATTCGATTTGCCCATGTCAATTTATTGCAAGCGTTACAAGCCGTTCGCTGGACAGAAAAAATCGGCACTGACCAAGAAGAATACATCCACAACGCTGAAATTTATCTGGATTTAGCGGAACGCAATTTAACCGAAGCTAATCAAGACAATTACTTTGGCAATAATCCTTATTTGGAAATTAAAACCCAACGATTATTAAAGGAAGTTTATATCAATCAAGGGATTCTCTTGTGGGCGAAGATTGGCTTAGAAAATCCCGATCAATTGGCTAAAGATGAAGGCTTAGATCAAGCCGAAGCCCTGTTTCAAAAAGCGGCTGACCTAGAATATTACTTGCCAACGGTGGCGATCGGACGACGAGCCGATTGTTATCTCAAAATTGCCCACTATATCAATAGCAAACTCAAGACGAAACGGCATCAAGGGCTAACTGAAAATCTGCAAGCGGCCAAACAAGAGGCGATCGCCTGTTCGTTCCTAATTTCCAAGAATCCCAGCCATGATTTGTATGATGTCCTGCTGATGTCGAGGGCGTTGGAGGCGAAATTGGGGATATAGCCGTTTGCGGTGGTGTGGGCATAGCCCACACCACTCAATCCTTTACCCAATGGCAGTTTCAATTTATCGACCGCTCCTCATAAATATGAGACACGCTATAGTACCGGGAAATAATTAGGGAATTAGGGGCGATCGCCCCGTTTGCTCTGAACTAGGTCGAAGTATATGGTTGCCGCTCAGATTGGTCAAGAATGGGGGCTTGCCCCTACAGATTTCCGGGATTTTCGGTAAATTATCGTGAATCATCTAGGCTAAATACTACGAACAAGGGGCTTAAACCCCTTGCCCGTACTTCGCAAAGACAAGTCGCAGTTGCAACCAAAGTAAATCCCATAGGGATTTACCCTAATAAGGGATAACGCTCCACCGGGAAGGTATGCCTGGTTCAGTCAGGACTACCAGATTTGAATTAGCCTGCCATCCCCATCAAGGTGACTTCGGAGCGACTGGAGCCGCAGACAGGTTAGTGGTGGCACGTTGCAGAGCCGCCAAAGCACGGTTATAGTCCAAAATTGCCCGGACTCGATTACTCTCGGCGCGGGTCAACTGGGTTTCTGCGTCGATCACCTCCGTCTGGGTACCCACCCCAGCCTGGAAGCGTAGCCGTGCCAACCGCAATGACTCATTTGCCTGTTCCAACGCCAAGGTTGCCGTATCAATATTCTTTTTGTTGGACAGCAAATTGCTGTAGGCTTGCTCGACCTGAAAGCGGATTTGGTTGCGAGTATCGGCAAAGGTGACTTCGGCAATTTGAGCGTTTAGTTTTTGTTGCTGCACCCGTGCCCGTGCCGCACCGCCATCAAACAAATTCCAGGTGAATTGCGCCCCCACTGCATAGCCATCATCAAACCCCGTATTATCATCTAAGTCATTGGCGAGGCCATAACGGGCAAACGCACTGATTTGGGGACGGACGGCGGCTAATGCGGCGCGTGCCTGTTGTTGGCTGACTTCCCGTTGCACCAGTTGTCTTTCCAACTCTGCCCGATTCTTAAACGCCAACACAATTGTTTCTTCCAGTCCCATGGCCCATTGACCCGCCAAATCTACCTTGTCTGCGGCGGTGACATCGGCATCCTGTGGCAAACTCAACCGCTGGGCAATCTGACGACGTGCCACTAACTGCTGGCTTTCGGCTCGGACTAATTCCTGCTGGGCATTGGCCAACTGCACCTGAGATTGTAAGACAGCAAACCGCGTGCCCACCCCTGCCCGTTCTAAGGCTTGGGCATCACTCAAACTTTTTTCGGCATTGGTAACGGCAGCTTTGGCAATCCGCACTCCTTCATCGGCATCTTGCAGAGCGTAGTAATCGTTGGTGATATCGAGCCGCAGTTGCTCCAGTTGTGTTTCGTAATCCAGCTCACTAATCCGCACTTGTCCTTCTGCCGCCTTAATCGTGGCATCGCGTCTACCGGAGGTAAACAGGGAGTAGCTCAACTCCAAGGTACTGGCAAGGGAGCGATTCACGTTAAAGTCACCTTGGACAATGCCGATGCTGGAGGATCTGGTAGTGTTGACGGCAAATCCACTTCGGGTATTCACCAGTTCAGAGACGGCACTGACTTCGCGGGTGAGAGCCGTTTGGAAGCTGACAGTGGGAAACAAAGCGGCTCTAGCTTCTTTGAGGGCGGCACGGCTGCGCTCTAATTGGAGGGCACTGACTTGTAAGGGACGATTGTTGCGACGGGCGAGTTCGATCGCCTCCTGCAAGGTAATCGCTTGAGTGCGTTGAATTTTCACTTCCACGGGCTGGGTCGGAAATTGCAACGGATTGGGATTGGCCTCTAGGACATCAATCGTGGTCGCAGGTTTAGGCGTAGATTGGCTAGGAGTGGATTGGGCAGTAGTAGACTGGCTAACGGCTGGCGAATTGGCGGAGTTTGCGCCAGATGTAGGAACAGTAGGAACAGCTACTGGGGTACTGAAGCGGGGACTAATGGCAGTGGACGAGGGAGTAGCAGTTGCAGGATTGGCTACACGACCAGCTTCCACCGTTGAAGCGGCAGGGGTGGCTCCATTCGCTGCTGTTGTCTCAGTCGGCTTCACACTGGCCTCGGTTTGAGATCCGGTGTTCGATGCAGTTGGGCTAACCGTTGGCGTTGGGGTTGCTCCATTGATCGCTTTCGTCGCGCCATCAGAACTACCAGCCAATGGAGCCAACGGCGCAGCCACTGGGGGCGTAGCTGTGGATGTCCCAGCAGCAGCATCTGCGGCATCCTTTGCTGACGCATTGCCGCATACACCTGTGAGGGCGATCGCGGCTCCCATTCCAACACTCACCACACGAAGAAAAGCAGCCATAAACAGTTCAAGCCAGGATCACGTAAATTGCAGAGCAAGCAGCCTTAAGCAGAATAATCGCTCGATGAGGCATTTGCAACTTTCGGAGTAATTGTTTTAAGAGAGCAATTGTTTTAAGGTAATCATTCTCATCACCAACGAATTACTCCGACTCAACTGCCTCTCCGTTAAGATGTAACATTTTCTTAAGGAACCCCATGCATAATGGATGAAACACCGACTTCAAAACTTCCCTCTAATGGGTTACTTTGGCAGGACTCTTTGCATTGGCAACCGACTCCCAGCCAAACGGATCAGTTTCAAACCCTCTATACACAGGTTATTGCGGCCAACCGCCATCTTAATCTAACCCGAATCGTTGATCCGACTGAGTTTTTAGAAAAACATCTGTGGGATTCACTCTATGGCGTGATGCCTTGGCTATCTGCGGAACCGATGGCTGCCACTGACGCAGACTCCGACCGCATGGCTCTCGCTTCCCTGCCTGGCTTGGCTATGGAGTCAACCACTCCCGCCACTCCCAGCAAGGTGATTGATATCGGTACGGGGGGAGGTTTCCCTGGCCTTCCGGTGGCGATCGCCCGTCCCGATTGGCAGATCACCCTGCTGGACTCCACCCGCAAGAAGATTGAGTTTTTGTGGGAGCTGGTGAAGGCGTTGGGGTTAGCTGAGGCCAAACCATTGCTGGGACGAGCAGAAACCGTAGGGCAACAGCGACTGCATCGCGAACACTACGACCTAGCGTTAATTCGGGCGGTGGCGGGGGCTTCAGTCTGTGCCGAATATGCCTTGCCGTTATTGAAACTGGGGGCGATCGCAGTGCTGTACCGAGGTCAATGGACAGAGGCCGAAGCGGTTACCCTAGAGTCAGCTTTGGCGCAATTGGGAGGAAAACTGGAGGCGATCGCCACCTGCACCACCCCCGTAACCCAGAGTCAACGCCATTGTCTCTACATCCGTAAAATTGCCCCCACGCCAGCGGCCTTTCCCCGTGCCGTCGGAGTTCCTGCCAAAAAGCCCTTAGTTTAGGCATGAATTAAGTTGACTATAGTGTAGGTTCGACTATGACTGTTGCATCCACCACTCCATCCGCTTCGACATCCCCACTGGCATCCCCACTGGCATCCCCAGAGACCTTTCCCCCCGGTCGCCAATCGTTAATCGTGATTCATGGCATTGGTAACCAACGCACCTACGAATCGTTAGATGGATTTACCCAAGGACTGGTGAATCATTTAACCAGTCAAGGCATCACCCTCCAGCTTGAACACTGCTGCAAACCCCGCCAAAATGCCAGCGGTGGCCAATGGGTAGAAAATTATGTGCGCCTGCAACCGCAGGGAAACGGTGAACCGGGGCAGAGCGATCGCTGGATTGAAATTCACGAATACTACTGGGCGTACTTAACGGAAGACAAAATTGATGTCGATGGCGTATGGGACTGGATTGAACAGTCGTTGCAAGGGGCGCAACAGCATTTTGAGGCTAATCGGGATAACCTGGCTCCCTTGTTGTCCAACAAACCCTATTGGTATCGATTAAATGCGATGCTCTGGCGGTTGCGCTTCATCTATCCGCTGATTCGGTTGGCTCTAGCTCTGTTGCCTCAGTGGTCGTCATTGTTGCGAAAACTCCGCTCCCAGATCAGTAATTTGGGCACCCAAGTCATCGTGGATTTCATGGGTGACATTGCCGTTTATACCAGCACTGAGCAAAAGTCGCGCTACTACCAAACCCGTGAACACATTCTTGAGGAATCACTAGCGTTGTTGGAGTCGGTCTTGCAGGAGGATGAGAGCGATCGCGTCGTCGTCTTAGGTCATTCCCTGGGCAGCGTCATCGCTTACGACACCTTGAATCGGCTGAATCTGAAACTCAACCGCGAGGAAGGCTCAGCATTGGCGACTGTCAAAACCAAACTGATGGGGTTGGTTACCTTTGGTTCACCCCTCGACAAAATTGCCTTTTTCTTTCGGGAACGCGCTAACCAAAACCAATACGTGCGGCGGCAAATCCTCCAACACCTCAACTCCTTCCGCCTCAAACTCCTCGATCGCACCGCTAACCCCTATACCCTCAGCAATCCCATCCGGTCGCAACTGGATCAGGTCACCTGGGTCAATTATTACGACAACAACGATCCGATCAGTGGTCGGTTAGATTTGTACCAAATTGATCCCCAAAATAATGTGGAGATGAAATCAGGCAAACCGTGGGGACAGGCGCACAATGCCTATTGGGACACCCCAGATTTCTACGCCGACATCTACCGTCGCCTGTTGATCCCAGCGGCAGACGATCCGGATCACCCTCCTGCCGCCTAAATTAGCCGCCTAAATTAATCGAGCCACTCCACAAACCGTCACAAGTTTTTGTGCAACTGTCTCCACTTCTGGGCAAACTAGAATTAAAGCTTCAAAGCTTAACGCTTAACTGTCCTCTATACCCCGCCCCGCTTAGATGTGGTGGGGTATTTTTTTTGGTAATAGGTTTTCGGCGTTGTAACCGTTCACTCCCCGTCAGGGGAGCAACAAGCGGGTTTAGCCTGCAACAGTTTTCCCATGGGGGGATGGGAACGGTTACTCAGCGTTAGTGAATCAGGATAGGAATGAGTCGATTACCGATTTGCAGTATATGCCGCCACCCACTCGATGACCTGCTTGCCAAGGCTGACGTGGCTGAGGCGGTCAATTTCCCGGATCCCCGTGGGGCTGGTGACATTCACCTCGGTTAAGTAGTCACCAATCACATCAATGCCGACAAAATAGAGGCCATCCCGTTGCAGAGTGGGGGCAAGCTGTTGGCAGATGTCGCGATCGCGGTTTGTCATCTCCACCGGTGCCACCCGTCCGCCAACGGCCATGTTGCCCCGAAACTCGTTACCTGTGGGGATCCGGTTCACGGCTCCAATCGGTTCGCCATTCAGTAAAATAATCCGTTTATCGCCCAATTTGGCCTCTGGCAAATAGGCTTGCACCATCACGGGCACCTGTCCCCGGTGCGTACTGATTTCCACCAACGAGTTGAAGTTGCGATCGTCGGCTTGCAAAAACAAAATCCCTTCCCCCGCTTTGCCGCCGAGCGGTTTCAGCACTGCCGAGCCTTGCTGTTCCACAAACTGCCGGATGATCTGCTTATCTTGGCTGACAATCGTTTCTGGGATCGCACCTGTAAATTGCAGGGCATACATTTTTTCGTTCGCGGCACGGATGCCTCGTGGAGAATTGATCACCAAGGTTTTACTGGGATCAATATAGTCCAACAGGTAGGTGGCATAGAGGTAGGGGACGGTGACCGGAGGATCGGTTCGCATGAACACGGCATCCATGGTTTCCAATGGCAAGAGGGTGCGATCGCCCAACTGAAACCAGGGATCGGCAGCAATCCAGCGGTTATCGCCCAATTCCACCGGGGTGAGTTGGACAGGTTGCAAAAAAGCGTGCGCCTTACCGCCCGCCACACTCAATTGGGTCGCTTGGGTCACCCAGACTTCATGCCCCAACAGTTGCGCCGCCTCCATCAGTGCCACGCTCGTATCATGCCCCGGATCAAGGGTGGCTATGGGGTCAATGATGAAGGCTAATTTCACGCGATCGCTCCCTGAATCATGCTCAAGACAAACTGAAGGTGGTGTGAGCGTAGCCCACACCAGCGCAAGCGGCTATAACGGACGATTCAACCCAATTAAACCCAATTAAACCGAGGTGGGTTGCAATAGTGGATCTAGCCCTGCCTTGGCATCCAGTGCGTGCAGGTCATCACAGCCACCGATATGGACATCGTTAATGAAAATTTGCGGCAGCGATCGCCGTCCATGTGCCCGTTCTGCCATGACCGACCGGGCTACTTCATCGCCATCAATACAGTATTCGGTGTATTGCACGCCCTTTTTATCCAGCAGGGCTTTGGCTCGGATGCAAAAGGGACACCGACTCCAGGTATAGATCTCAACATTGGGAGCCATAAAACCTGCCATAAATCATTAAGGAATGTTTCTTAGATTCTAGACTGTGTTGGCCGTTAGTTGGGTATTAATGCGGAGAGACTGTGGGAAAAGGTCGCTAGACGGTTAATTTTGGGTGCATTCAGTGATCAAAAATAAACCTGTCGAACCAGGTTTGGATCGGTTCTCAGGCGGTTGAAAGCGGTTGCCAGTCTGAATGGACAACCGCTTTCAACCTCATAACAATTCAACCTGATAACGTAACTACCCAGGTGGATCAACGCTGAATTGTTTGATCCATCAGGGTTGGGGTACCCAACCCCTACAACATCTTGTGTGCGGTCTGTAGGGGCGCGGTGCCCGCGTCCTTAATAGGTACCTGGGCAGTTATCTCATAACGAAGAATTTGGCTGAACCAAGCACAAGGGTTTAGGACAGATGACAGATTATTCTGGGTATCCGTTAAATCCCAGAGCCATCGAGGAATTCGTCGATGACGCGATCGCCGAGTCTGCAACTGGGACGAGCAGGTGGGGCAATCAGATCATTGGTGAGGACGGCGATTTGTTGGCTGGTGGTCAGTTCAGGCTGCAATTCAGATGACAACTGGGACGATTGCGCCGCTGGACTGGGAACGGTGACAAAAATCGGCGGCACCATTGGATGGGTGGCGAAGTTGGTCGCCTGAGCGGCTTGAATGTCTTGCAATTGTTGCTCTAAGGCTTCGATGCGATCGACCAAGGCGCGAATCACTTGGGCTTCGGAGTCGGGCAACGAGCCATGTTCCAACGGCGCGATCCGCACCCCAGATTTGTAGACAATCCGCCCCGGCACACCCACCACCGTGCAGTCGGAGGGTACATCCCGCAACACTACGGAACCTGCGCCAATCCGCACGTTATCGCCAATATTCAGATTGCCGAGCACCTTGGCACCCGCCCCCACGACCACATTCTCGCCTAGGGTCGGATGGCGTTTGCCGCTTTCCTTACCCGTGCCGCCCAAGGTCACCCCTTGGTAAATCAGGGCATAGTCCCCGACGATCGCCGTTTCACCAATCACCACACCCATCCCATGGTCGATAAACACGCCTTTACCAATGGTGGCACCGGGGTGAATTTCGATCCCTGTGAGAAACCGGGCGATATGGGAGAGCAACCGGGGGATAAAGGGAATATGGAGTTTGTAGAGAAGATGGGCAACGCGATGAAACAATAACGCTTGCAAACCGGAATAGCAAAATAGCACTTCCAACCAGTTGCGGGCGGCTGGATCGCGCTCAAAAATAATCCGGAAGTCTAACAACAAATTGCTCAGCACAGGTTCCTTACCCCGTTTACCAGGCATACAGCCCCCCTGAAGTGCCCCTGCTCTCCAACCCAGATGGGTTGCGCCCCGTGGCCGGGGAGAGCCTGCACCCAAAAGCCCTATCCTAACTTTCATGACAAACGGCTATTTCTCGTGCTCAACTGCTAAGAAAAATAGCCGTGCTGGATAGGTTCTCACATTGCCAGAGTTGTCTGCCGGAGCGAAAGCTTCACCTGAGCACGACTCTGGCAATCCATTCAGGATCGCTGTAGGTGTACCTCCTCATTCTATCGTTATCCCGTTGCATTCATGGGAACGGCGGGACGCGGGAAGATGGGTAAGAACCGAACCTCTCTCACTGGAGACTGTGCAGATTCATGGTAATTGCTCAGATATCTATTCAGGACGCGGGCACCGCGCCCCTACAACCGCAGACAGAATGACCCTGTAGGGGTTGGGTGCCCCAACCCGGATGGATCAACCAATCCAGCGTTGATCCACCTAGGCAGTTACCTTTTGATTTACCGCACAACCAAGCTGTAGGCGGTTTGACTACCGGGTTGCTCAACCCCTACCCACACCGAGTAGGTGCCTGCGGGCCAGTTCATATCGGCGATCCGGGAATCCCCACACCGAAAGACACCGGGTTGTGGCCCTTCAATCAACAAGGTGGTGTTTTGTCCAGATTGGCTTTGAACTGAGATGTCGAGTTGGCTTCTGTCCTGTTGCAGGACGATCCGGTGGTCAGGAACCGAGGCTTCGCTGCCATAGCCTAAGCAGACATTGCCAGCGCGATCGCGGTTTGTTTTAGCAGTCAGAGAAAAATTGGCGCGGATAAAGCCATCCACACGGGCGGTGGGGCTTGCTGGGGCTAAGGTGATGACGGTTTGGGCGATCGCGGCGGTGGCTCCTAACACGGTGAGGAGAGTCAGACCAGTCAGCACCTTGAAGGGTAAACGGGTGGGGGAACGCATAGGACAAACTCAGGTGTAAAGGGTAGCAGGAGAGGCGTGCAGGACAGGTAATTGGCTCAGGTAATCCGCTCATTACACCACTTTTCATTGGGATAAACGACAGTGGATTAGCGGAAGCGCGACGGTGCATGGATGTTCAGGGTGGATAGGTGTTCGCGGTGGTGTCGGTGAGACCTACGCCACCGCCAACGGTCATAACCAAACGTGAACGGTATGAATGGAAACAGTGTAACGAGGCCGTAATCAACTGGTTGTGACTGAGACCGTTGCGGTTTATTGAAAATGTGCTAGCTGAGAATGGGCTAAAGATCGTGAATTGAATCAAGCCGCAAACTGTACGGGCGAAGCATTCCGGCCATGATTTTTCGGTCATTCCCTAATTTAACTACCGGAATTAACTACCGGAATGCTTCGCCCCTTGTATGGAGGCACGTAATTCTAGTCAAAAT
>CAZJZR010000012.1:0-17689 GCA_964550475.1 uncultured bacterium | reverse complement strand
TCTTTGATTTCTCGTGCGATCACCAACCATTGCTGTTGATAATCAATTGCTTTGGCATAGTCCCCGAGGAATTGATAAGCAAATCCCAGATTACCTAGTGCCCTGGCCTCACTTTGGCGGTCTTTGATTTCCCGCGCGATCAGCAATAATTGCTGCCCATACTCAATGGCTTTAGCATAGTCCCCTAGGGATTGATAATTAAGTCCCAGATTACCCAGAGCGGCTCCCTGACTCTGGCGGTCTTTGATTTCCCGCGCGATCACCAACCATTGCTGTTGATATTCAATTGCTTTGGCATAGTCCCCTAGGGATTGGTAAGCAATTCCCAAATTGCCCAGTGCCTTGCCTTCACTCTGGCGGTCTTTGATTTCCCGCGCGATCACCAACCATTGCTGTTCATAGTCAATCGCTTTGGCATAGTCCCCTAGGCTTTGGTAGGCAAGTCCCAGATTGCCCAGTGCCCAGCCTTCCCCTTGGCGGTTGTTGACTTGCCGATAAAGGACTAGAGCCTGTTGCCAAGACTGCAACGCGACCTGAAATTGACTGGTCTGATATTGCTGAATCCCTTGCTGCAAAAGCCGATCAGCTTCGGTTTGCTGCGGAGGACTTTGGGTGCTGCTAGTGGTGACTTTCTGCGCTATTTCTAAAACCTGTCGCGCCAGTTTCTCCATTTCAGGATTGTTGAATTCTTTAGCGATCGCGATCGCCTGTTGACTGAGTTCCAAAGCTTTAGGACTATTTCCCAACCTCAGGTTTGTTTCAGCCAAGCCAATTAAGGCAGCACCTTCACTAGGGCGATGTTTGAGTTGTCGATAGAGTGTGAGAGCCTGTTCCAGGGATTGAATGGCTGGTTGAAGTTGATTATTTTGAATCTGCTGAGCACCTTCCTGCAAAAGCCGATCTGCTTCTCGTTTCTGTGGATTATCAGCGATTTTAGCTGCATCTAAAACCTGTCGTGCCAATTTCTCCAGTTCAGGATTGTTGAGTTCTTTAGCGATCGCGATCGCCTGTTGACTGAGTTCCAAAGCTTTAACCGAATTACCTAACCTAAGACTGGCCTCACCTAATCCGATTAAAGCTGCACTCACGCCAGGTTGATGTTGAATTTGACGATAGAGCATGAGTGCTTGCTCAAAGGTCTGACTTGCAGCTTGATTCTGATTACTCTGAAGTTGCTGAACTCCTTGTTGGATCAATTGATCGGCTTCTAGCTTGCGGTTTGGGATAGACGATTGGGCAAGAGCGGGGGAGAAATTAAAAATTGAAAGTGAACCATTAACAATGGACAGGGAAACAATGGACAGGGAGGAGAGAATCAGGAGGGGGAGTAGGGCGAGTTGGGGGAGAGATCGTGATCGGGGCATAGGACAATCCTCCGCAGGTAGAATAACTGTTCAGTAATCTATCACTCTCAGCCATGAGAGGTTATGCAATTGAACAAGGAAATCGGCGCGGCGTGTCCAGTCATTCTCCAGCAACCGTGAAAAACTGGAGTTGCCGTTAATACATGCCCCAAAACAATTGGAGTTGCTGACTCTACAACCGACCCTGGGCATTGACCGTCAAAGGCTGATTAACCGCAACCCCGATTCAACCGCTAAACCGCAAACCCAAAGGGGGGCAGAGTCAGACTAGAGCCATTGGGTAACCGCACCATGGCCACAAACTGTTCCATCCAAGTGCCAAACACTTGGGCGTAGAGGAATCCTGGCGATCGCTGCCCCTCCAACGACTGTTCGGCCAACACCTCATTGTGATCACTGACCTGCAACATCAACCCCACAGGCAATCGATGATCTGACGTTGGCCCCAACACCAATAACAGCGTCCATTCAGGATTTTCGCCCATAATCAACAACGGCCAAACGATCGCATAGATGCGAATCGCCACACCATCAACATCAATATTTCGGCAGGCGGCACAGGCTCCATGGGGAATCGGCACACCCACACGATTTAGCTCCAGCAACATCGCCTCAAACTCCTCTGGCGACGACCGCAACCCAGTGGCGAGGGGCGGCGCGATCGCGGGCATCAACACCCAAGACAACTGTTGCGCCACCTGATCTAACTCACCCTTTAACCAACGTGCCGTATTCAGTACAGGTTGGGTCAGGAGGTTCAAGGCAATCTCAGGGGTAACTCCCCGATTAGCTGCATCAACCACAGCAGGACTAGAGTGCTGCAACGTAGCCGGATCTAAACAGCGCAAATACAGCAAGAGGCGATCGGGTTGCGGCTCAAACCAAGCCAGTGGCACAAGATAATCGCCATCTATACTACGTTGCAGATCACCCGCTTGCTGATGTGCCAACAATTGGTCATGGCGCAGCAAACTATGGATAACCGCCTGTGCTTGTTCTTCGTGAACTTGCACAATCAGATAAAAATCAGCCGCTGCATCGGGCTGCTGCAACGCCATCGCTGTCGCTGAAATATCCAGTTGTTCATCTAACCAACTGGGTGCAGCAATCAAACAGAGCTTAAACCCATTCACCGTGATCAAACTAGCTGGCATTGCGCTCCCATGGCTGGATAGATCTCGCCCTGGAGGTAGATCAACGGCAAGCCCGCGTCGCTGGAGCCATTCAGCCACGCTCAGTTCGGCCAAACGACACAAATAGGTTGGCCACTGTTGCTCTGGCGGAGTAACCCGAAGACTGGCTTGGCGAGCCTGTGCCATTTGTGCAGCAGACAGGCCAACCACTTCCGCTGGCAATGGTTGGATATCAATCAGTAAATCGGTTAATCCATCAGTAAATGAGTTAGTCATGGCCGCTCCTGTGTGTGTGAGATGTCATCCAAATACCGACATAACCGTTGGGCGAACAAATTGGCGGTACTGTACGCCTTAGGGGTTTGGGCTGCCGCTTGTGCAGTTTGCATCAGCGACTCCACTTGCTCATTGAGCGCGTCGTCAATTTGTTGATCAACTTGGTTCAATCGTTCTGCCGAAATCAAGTCTCTGGCTTGATTTACCAGTCCGTCCTTCAAACAGTGCAGCAATCGATGGCGCACATCTGCCCGCAACTCCTTCAGATTCAGCAACCGGCTCACCTGAAACTGAGCTTCCAAGCCAATTTGTTTGGCAATCTCACCCATATTTAAGCCGTCGCAGTGGAATAACCGTAAGGCATGGAGGAACCGTTGATCGTTGGGGGGGCGTAGACGACGTAGGCGATCGCTCACCCCCTCAGCTTGGGCGTGGTCTAGACAGGTGAGAAACTGTTGGCGATAGGTTTGCAAAAATGTCTGTTGTGGATCCTCATCATCCAAAGGCTCAGCGGTTGTAAATCCTCCAGGTAATGCCTGATCATCACCAGTGGCGATTGGCATGGTGGGAGGTGACCCACCACGTATGGCAATCCGATACTGCCGTAAGCGATCGGCTAGGGTTTGCAACCGCTGCAAAATAACCTTGGCGGAAGTCCATTGTCTGGTTTGAGCCTGCACCAGTTGGCTAATGGATTCTAGTTGTTGCGGGGTAGGGTCAGCACATTTACCGCGTTGGTTTTGCTGGAGGCGATCGCGCAAATAAACCTGCTGGTAACTCGCTAACAATAACTGAGCCGCCGCAATTTCATGCGTGGTTAGGTGATGAAACTGACTCAAAATCCGCTGGAGTTGTTTGGGGCGAGTATCGTTTAAAATCGCCCAATCGCTGACCATATAGAGTCCCCGTTCTAACAAAAACGCATTGAGTTCAGCGTGCTGTTTGACCAAGCGGGTAATCCAAGTAGAGAGGGTGGCGCGATCGGGGTCAAAAGTCTGCAAAATCTGCATCGACAGCGGTATATAAGTACCACGAACGGCAGGATCGCCACTATCCCCTGGATCGTCCAACTGATCGTCCAACACAAAGGGAAACAGATCATATCGGCTAAACCCGTAGTACGCCCCAAATTGATGCTCCAGTTGCAGACAAATCTGCTGAATCTGGTGAGAAATAAAACAACGCAAACCCAATGCGGCATTAGCCCGGATGTCGGGTCCTACAGAAGCATTGCGGGTGAAATTCACCAGTCGTTGTTGTACCTGTACAGAGTTAAGTTCTGGGTCGGCTCTGTCGGTTCCATCCATCGACTGCGCTGCTGGAAACTGTTGGGTCACAAACTGTTTGACCGTGGCTAGTTCCTTCGCTTGACTGTTGCCAGATGCATCCAGCTTAATCAACGTCCAATAATGTGCCCAGAGGTGGGAAGTGTTCATTGGGATTTGGGGAATAAGGTGCGATCGCCAAAAGGTAGCGATCGGGGAAGAGGTTGTTTACATAGTCCTATCTATCCCAGCGATAGGGGACTTATGCAGATGAAAAATCAACCGTCTCAGAGACTTTCATCCTGGTTAAGAGGTCGAGTGGAATGGGCATAGCCAGCTCCACCGCAAGCGGCTATACCGTAGGCTGTACGGCACCGTAAGATACCCAAGCTCAGTAGATCGAAAAGGTTGTTGTGGTTTCGGTAAATTGTTGCGAATAACGCAGGCTCAGCCCCGGCAACCCGTGGTTGAAAGTTGAAATTCATAATGAAGGGAAACGATCCCCTTCATTGGATCTCTTGCAAATTAAGTTCTACGCCGCCAATCCTCCCCCACCCTACGGGAAGCAAGCTACATCTCCCTTTCTTGAATGCTCCTTGGGCTATACCCCTTCTCCCAAATTGGCAGAAGGGGATCCGGATTCAAAGTCCCTCTCCCAGCTTTGGGAGAGGGATTTAGGGTGAGGGCGGAGATCTTGGCAACCCAACGATTGACTTTCATGCAATGTGCAACAGGTCTATGAAGCTCAGACAGGATCTATCCAAACAACATTAGGCGTTTTCCTACAACCCGATCAGTTTTTCCTACAAATCCTACAACAAGATGTTCTGAATGCTAAAACTCTGACTGAATCAGGGTTTCATTTTTAAATTTTTTGGCCGCAAATATCTTTTAATTTACTTTCGTTCTCAGAGAGAAAATTAAATAAAATCAATAGGAATTGCATATATTAGTACATATGCCCTGAATTAGTTGCGATCTAGTACGCATCAATTACAGCCGGACATTGCCATTCATCCATTCCCCTCGACATCCCCAGCCATTATGTCCCCAACCACCCAAGTCCTCACCGTTGGTCAAGCACTCCAGCAGTATGAACAAAGCCAAACCACAACAGCGGGCAAGCGATCGGTCAATAATCTGAAAACGGTACTACGGCGATATCTACCCCAACCATCCCCAGACGATTCCACAGAGCAAACGCTGGACACCGACTGGTTAACTGTCACGGCTGACCGTTTTTTAGCCTTAAACCCCTTGGACTGCTTTGAAACCTATATCCAAACCGTTGTGGAACAGGGACAGATCAAAGCATCGGTTGTCCGCACCACCTATCGACCCGCGTTGGTGAAATTTATCACCGCCATCACTGAACAACTGGCAACCCAAGCCCAACAACAACAGAGCCAACCATCTAAACGGTTCTTAATTGACCCATCCCAGTGTGCGCCCAAGTTACAACCCATACAATCACGCGCTCAAACAGTTCGTGGTCGGCGATCGCATAAAAAAGACCCCTACGCACTGTACCTAGAACAACTACCCGCAACAGTTTTGGCTGAGATCGATCAATTAAGCCATTTTTGGCTGGATAAGGAAGTTCCCGATCGCCAAGATCCGCCCATGCGTTCCATCTCAATTGAAGAAAATATTATTCGATCCATCCTCTTCTTTTGCGGCTGGTTACACCATCACAAAAACTGGCCAATCGAAACACTATCCCTAAACCTATTATTGACTAATCAATCTCAGGACGGAGTGGAAGATTTAGGATTAATTAAGGAATTTATCGCTTGGGGAATTAATCATCGGGGTAACAGTTATGGTTGGGCAATGATGATTGCTAAAGCTCCGTTGGCGATCGCCAAATGGAAGTATGCGGCTCAATCTAAACGTTCAATGTATCGAGACATTGAAACCATTGAATATATCCGCAGCTATCTCAATGGTTTAAGCAAAAAGTATGAGAAAGAACCCTCTCCCCTAGAGGAAACCAAACCACTGAAGATCATGAGCTTTGAGCAACAAGTGGCAATTGTGGACTACTTGCGATCGACTAACGCACCCTATCGCCAAAATCATTGCCAGAGATCGAAGATGGCGATTATACGGGCATGGCAACGCTATTTAATCGTGGCATTTTTGACCTATTGCCCCGTCCGACAACGGGAAATTCGGGAGTTAGAATTAGGCCGGACACTGATTCGTGAAGCGGGGTATCGGGTACGGTTAAAACCGGATGATAATAAAACGGCAGATGAGCGAGATTTTCGTCTGGTGGATGTATTTCCCAGTCAGGTGATTGCCGATTTAGACCAGTGGCTTGATACCCTGCGGCCCGAATTCCTCAATCAGGTCAAAACGGCAAGTCAAGCTCCAGACACATGGTTAGAATTCTTGGGGTATACCGAAGAGGAATTA
The DNA here is from genome assembly GCA_964550475.1 of uncultured bacterium. Lineage (GTDB taxonomy): Bacteria > Cyanobacteriota > Cyanobacteriia > CAIUCS01 > CAIUCS01 > CAIUCS01. The sequence continues at coordinate 11,230 of CAZJZR010000012.1, read as the reverse complement.
GCCCGTAGACGGCAGAATCTATTGGATCAACTGCAACAATTGGCTGACCAACCATTGAGCAAAGATTTTATTTTCTTAACTAGGAAATTGCAGAAACTCGAAGCGATTCCAGCAGCACGTTTACAGATTGAGCAGCGATTAAACCGGGAATTTGTCTTTCTGATGTTAGGCGGAACAATCAGCAAAGACATGATTGCCTGTCCATTCAGTCGGGAAAATTTACGAGGTCTTGTCGTTACAGCCGTGTTTAATGCCAGTTCGGTGTTGATTGAGAACCAACATCCGTTATTCGCAGGCATGGATCCTCGACAAACCAACCCCCACTTTTATCGCAATAACGGCATCACCCACGAACGTCGTCATGGTGATCCAAATAAGCGATCGGCGTTTCATAAAATGATTGGTAATTCTGTGCGAGAGGGCGATCGCACCTATAACGAAATGACCGCCAGCGAAAAGACGCTCCAAGCTGCCGGATGGTGGAAAACAGACCCATCCCCAGAGAATGCACCCGCCCACTTACGCAGTATCCTTAACGAGCTGTCAACCGAAGATAAAGAACTATTAAAACGCTGGCTGACCTGAAATGATGTCTACACTAAGCCGCCTCATTACTCCCTTGGATAATCATCTCCATCCTGCATTTCAATCTATTCATCCCTAACTTTCTCAATACAGTGTCACCAACCCCTGAATCCAATCAGCCCAACACCGAACCATCCACTGAGGCCAACACAACTGACGCAGAGGAAATCGCGGCGTTAGCCAGTGAGACCAATGCCAGCACCCTTTATGCCAACAGCTTAGGCGAAATGGTGCAGTTGATGGAGTTGGCGCGACGGACAGCGGCGCGATCGGTCAACGCCATCATGACTGCCACCTATTGGGATATCGGACGACGGATTGTGGAACTGGAACAAAAGGGAGCCGCCCGCGCCGAATACGGACAACATTTGATTGAACGGCTATCTAAGGATTTGGGCGATCGCTTTGGGCGTGGCTTCCAGAAAAGTAACCTGTTTCAAATGCGCGCCTTTTACCTGGCCTATCCCCATGCCGGAGAGTCGATTCAACCCGAAAGCCTATCCACACAGATTTTCCAAACGCTGTCTGGAAAATTCCCGCTGCCCTGGTCCCATTACATTAAACTGCTCTCAGTTAAATCCGCAGAGGCTCGCCAATTCTACGAAACAGAAGCCCTGCGGGGTGGTTGGTCAGTGCGACAACTGAGTCGGCAGATCAATACCCAATACTACGAACGAACACTCCTCTCCCGCAATAAGTCAGAGATGTTGGAACGGGGGGCGATCGCCCGTCCAGGGGAAGCCCTCACGCCAGAGGAAGAACTGAAAGATCCGTTTGTCCTGGAATTTTTAGACCTGAAGGATGAATACTCAGAAAACGATTTAGAAGAAGCCCTGATCCGCCATATCGAAAGTTTTTTATTGGAACTGGGCGGCGACTTTACCTTTGTGGGTCGCCAACGTCGTCTGCGGATCGGCGATCAATGGTTTCGGATTGACCTGTTGTTTTTCCACCGTCGCCTGCGCTGTCTGATCATTATCGACTTGAAGTTGGGTGAGTTCACCTATGCCGATGCAGGACAAATGCACATGTACCTCAACTACGCCCGCGAACACTGGACCTATCCAGACGAAAACCCGCCGGTGGGACTGATTCTCTGTAATCGCAAAAATGAGGCCGTCGCCCACTATGCCTTAGAAGGCTTGTCCAATATTCTGGCGGCAGAATACCAAACGACCTTACCGGATGAACAGGTGCTGGTGGCTGAGTTGGCACGGACGCGGCAGGCGATCGAAAACCGCAAACTGGCAGCAGAGGATGAATGAATTACGGCTGGTTAGTCCTGTAACAGTCCAATCAGTGTGGCCGCCAACCGATCTAAATCCTCCAAAATCAAAAATTGATGCAAATCTTGAGTAATACAGCGGTTGGCTCGATCCAAACAACCAAATTGCCAAACATTACCCGTCGTCACCGCCCCATAGAACAGGGGATGTTCCTCAGTCTCCGCCAAGGCGATCAGCTCTACCCCTAACTGGGTAAAACCTCTGGTTAAATCATCCCGTTTGGCTTCAATCACCAAAATAGTTTGCTTGGCGCGGAGTAGATAGTCCAGTTCCCCTTTTAACCAGTCATTCACCTCTAGGGAATACTCAATCCGCAGTGGACAGCTACAAAATCGGGCAATTTCAGTAATCAGCGGTGCAATCAAGATCTCACGCTTTGCCGTTTCGGACGATAGTAGGGTGAGCTTGAGAATATCTTGCAACTCTTGTTTCATCGCAGGCAACCGCTCTGGCAGGCGTTGCGCTTGGGGCAATTGCAGAAAATCTGTTCGCAATTCATAGCCAAACTGCGCCAACACCTCATCTGAATCATAGGGCAGTTCAAAATAGGATCTGAACGTATAGGACTTGCCTTCTTCTAGAATCTTGCGTTTTAGCATTGTGAATTATTCACGCATCTGAGTTTGTTCTTCATAGCCAACTGATGATTAATCTACTAACTATTTATCAGGGGGTGGATCATCGAGGAGCTAGAAGTTTAATTTGATTGCACCGGCTCAGGTGTAATTAGGAGTGGGGGGATGTCTCGGTGTAACCACTCCGCAAAGATCCTGTCTCGGTCGTCTTCTGGCGGAATGAACTGATAAACCCTGATGCCACCCCGGCGACCATCTGGCGTTACATCTCGGCTCACACAAGTTAACTTCAACCCCAATTTATTCAGTAACGCTTGGACGATTTCCATTGGGGTCATTTTGTCGGATATGGTTAGGTTCAGTACGGCTTTGATGTCGTGACGGTAGAGCAGGGCTTGATGACGCAGATGGGTTATATCCGTATCGGTGGCGCGGATTGAGCGGTTTGGGTCAAGTAATTCGACAATGCCAAGAGCCTTGAGGGTGGCGACCTGTGCTGTAATCAGCCGCACATCCTGCAAGGCGATTTTGCCGTTGCCCCGATCTAGGTGGCTCTGCCACTCTTTCACATCCCTGAGTTGGACTAGGGCTGGGTCATGGGTGAGGTAGTAATGCAGACGTAATTGGGCATACCACCCGGCATCGTCTTTGAGTTTTAATTCTGGGGTTACTGGAACGGCATAACGGTGCTGTAATTCGTGTTTTTGTTGTGTGTGCCGTTCTTCGATCGTCTTGGCGCGTTGATCCTTCAAGCTGGCGTACTGAATTGGGGTGATCGTTGGGGCGAGGGCGATCGCCTCCGCTTCTGCTAACTGACTATTGCTTTGAATGGCTTTGATGGTGTCGGTCAGTTGTTTAGTTTGTGGTTGATGGGGTAGCCATTCCACCCCTGAGATCTGCAATGTGCCGTTTTGTAGATCGGTTTGCAGGGCGAGGGCGATCGCCGCTTTGCCTTGCTGCTGCCCGATCTCGGTGTAATAGGTTTGGAGATCGGGGGGCAAATAGGCGAATAGGTCGTCGGTTAGCGTTTTAACGTCGTGCCCTTCCATGACTAGACCATGGCGTAACTCCTGCCGATAGCTCCATAAGGAGGCATTGACGCGAGCTGCCATTTTGGCCCAACTGCGGAGGGTAATCGGATCGGTTTGGGTATCAATGTCAAAGTCTACTGATTTCAACAAGGCAATGTTGTATTGCACAGCTTTGGTAGTGGCCTGGATGACATCTTGGTAGTTGCAACTGCCATTGCCCACCTTGCCGGGACCAAACCGAGCCGCCCAGACCAACCGGGGCACCGGCTCCCGCACTCGCGCTAAGGCTTGCCGTGATTCTGCATCAGGGGTCACACCTTGGAACAAGCCAAATACCGCCTTAAAATGGCCACGCACATCAATGGAAACCCCCGTGCCGATGGTGGGAGTTGCCAACACAATGTCATAGCCCGTAATGGCTTGATTGAGCCGTTCTACAATCCCATAGGCGGGATGCTGTGGGTCTGCCACACTTTCGGAGTCAATTCGCAAAATCCGTTTATCGGGGTAGCGCGTATGGAAATACTGTTCCAGATTTTTAGAACTCCAGCGACCACTGGCTTTCTGGGAATCAAGGGCAATGAAAATGGCTCCATCTTGTAGGGTGGTTTCCATTGCCGCTACTAGAGGGGCTGGATTTTTGGTGTCGTAGAAGCAGACATCCCATCCTTGAGCCGGTTGCCATTGGTTTACCACTAACCAGGGTTCAATCGGTTCGTCCAGCAAGCCTTTGAGGTAATTAATGCTGACATCGGATAAATCGGCATCTTGGGCAATGATCAGGCCGTTGCTGCTGAGAACAATCTGCACCAGATGGCGCAGTGTTTCTAAGATTTTCACGCGATGCTCATAACAGGTCGAGGAGTTGAGGGCGTGCCAAATGATTTGTTCTACTTCGTCCAAAATGACGATCGCCCCTTTCCATGCCTCTGGATTAAATCGGGCTTGGGATGTGGGGTGCAGCGAGTCGATACAAAGACCGTAGCCTAGCATTCCCTGGGTTTCTGACTCTTTCACTTCTTCGATCCAGTCGATGCCAATGCTGTTACAGATGGCACGACCTAATTGAATTCGGTGAGTGATCACTAACACTTTCCGTCCCACACCTATGGCCGCCGTGATTAACGGTTGCAGGGCGGTGGTTTTGCCAGTTCCCTTGGCACTCTTGATGCAGGCGAGGCCGCTGGTGGGATACGGTATCTGTCCCAGGTAGGGGCGGTTTACAACTAAGGCAGGCCGATAGGTTAATGCCCATAGTTGGGTGGCTAACCAAAATTCCAGGGCTGGTGCCGTTTGGTATAGCGGCTCGAAGACCGCTGCGCCCTGATTCACAATCAGGTCATCGATCCCTTTGTCTGGGCCGGGGAGGCTGATGACGTTGACTAGACAGCCCGACTTTGCCAACAATCGCCCTAGCCTGGTGGTGGCAATCGTGATGTTCTGAATTGTTTTGGGGTTGGTTTCGTAGTCGAAGCAGATGTAAACGGGACGGTTGGTGGTGGCGAATTGGGCGAGGTCGGGAATCAGTTGCCGATTGTCTTTGCGGTACCCGTTGAAGATGCCGGGGAGGGAGATCGCCGCATAGCCTTGGGTTAACAAACACCCCGCTTTCTTTTCCCCTTCGGTCAGGATGATCGGTAGGTTGGATTTCCAGACCCAGTGCCAAAATCCCAGGGGGCGATCGCCACTTTCGATGCTCACACCATATCGTTCTGCTACCCGCTGCCAAATTGCGAGTGAAACATCCAGCAACACCAAACGGCTGGAACCGGAACCGAGGCTAGGACTCAGGTATTTAGCTGCTTTTCCCTTCTGCCGATCCATGATTGGGGTTTGGGCATCTGGTTTGAAGCGTCCCCAAGTCATCCGTTGCCAATGGTTCAGCGGATCCACACCAGAAACCCACCACCCCCGCAATCTGGGTCGAACAGTTTGCCCAAAGCGGGTTACTTTCCAATTGAGCCGCTCGGCGATCGGGAATAGGCTTTGGCCGTAGTCATGGCTGGCGGTATCGGTTAGGGTTTCGACATTGCGGCTGATGATGTCGGGATCAACGCCGCTGTCGCGCCACTCCTGCCAATGGTCTGAACCGATCTCTGGGGCTGGGCTGGTTAGTGTTGCAAGGTTGGGTACGTTGGTGGGGAGAGTGAGTAGTCCTGGCATGGCGCAGTTGCTGAGATGAATGGCTGCACGATGGATTCGCTCTTGGGCTGGTGTGCAGTCGTCACATTGTGCCAGAAATGGTTTGATTACTTTGGCAACCGGATCTATTACTCCTTGATCTAGGCTGTAATCAAACGCTGAAAGCCTTGCTGAATAAGGATTTCAAAAAAAGATAATCCTGGGATCCTAGAGATTTGATCCTGGGATCCTAGAGATTTGATCCTGACATTCTAGTCATTTTGTAATCAAGCTTAATCCCTTGTCTAATCAGGATTTGAGGCCAATTTTTACGACTTTTTGTTTGATTACAAGGTTTTTCGTGCCCACTGACTACTTGTGCGGCATGAAGCTCTGTTTTGCTGTTTCTAGGCAAGGCTTGGGAGTGCTGCTGAATAGCAGGATGTATTGCAACGAAGTTTCAATTCGTCCAACTCTTAACTCATCCCTAAATTCAGCAATGCCCGCTTGGGGCGTGAGACGTTTGTTGGGGTTGTATGGTCGGTTATTCATTCCCAATCGGGATGTTTAAAACCATCCGTAATCTGGCTTCCTGGTCACTGTTGGGAATTCGTTTGCCTTTTTCCCAGTGATTAATCAGCGATTGGGAGACACCCATCCATCCCGCCAGTTTGCGTTGGTTCCAGCCTTTGGCTTCACGGGCTTGGCGGATCTGCTCTCCGGTGAGACTGGCGATCGCTTTCGTTTTGGTGACGGTTCGCTTGGGTTCTGCTTTACCGCTGATCAATTGCGGGATGGGAGCTTTAGGTTGGATAGTGATACTCGCCCCTAGTAGGGTTTCTAGATAGCCTTTGGGGTTGCGACCTGGGTGGCCAGGTCTGATTTTTTCTGGATAGGAGTCGCTGAATTCCACCACCCAATCCAACTGCATCAGCAGGGTGAGGGCACTGTCCCAGCGTTTTTTCAGGTCGAAGGCGCGGCGCGGGTCACGGCGAGCTGCTTCAACGATCGCCGTCGGCAAAATGGTTTCTAACAATTCACCCACCAGATACTTGCCGCTGGGATGGATGCGGCTATCCATGGTTAGGTGGATGGCCATCCGTAACGCTAGTTCATCGTGGTAAGGGTCAATTTTCAGGACTTCTTGGGCTAAATAGCCGAACTGATACAGAGCCTCTTTTAGCTTGCTGCCCGCTTTGTTCAAAAATCGCTCGAAAATCATGCCGGGTTGCACACCCAGGTAAATTTCCTCTGGGGCAGAAATTTTACCGTTTACGTCCAACTGCCCACGGGGGTCAATCACCACTGTCCACATTCTTCCGGTGGGGGTGCTGGCATCAATTCGCCCCTGTTTGCTGCGGCCTTCAATCCATACGGTTCGTACCAAGAGGCAATCCAATACAAAGGCGGCTTTGGCAATTTCATTTAGCTTGACGTGGAGCGGTAAGTCCGTTCGTTTATCCCAGCCTAATTCCTTCAACAATGTGCTGGCTTTGAGGACAAACCCACTTTTCCACGGTTCGGTTTGGTTCATGGTGTGGGCGGCAAATAGCAGATGCAGTTTGACTGTCGTAAAGCCAAATTTGTCGATAATTTGTTCAGCTTGCTCCCAGGGCAGAATTTCCACATCCCCTGGACTGCTGATGTAATGCTCGACATAGTTGTTGGGATTGCCCTTGGCACGGTGTTGGAAATAGCCCAGCCCGTTTTGATCCTGTTGCCATAAATCCTTACGAATTTGGGCGTAAATGCTGCTGACCATGGCCACAGCCGTGGGGACAGTGGCGAAGGTTTCAGTTTGGAATAGGGATGACTCTAGTTTGGGATAAGACGAGTCGGGGATGGCTTTAACGTCTAAGGTGGCAAAGACTTTGTTCAGATTGGTGCTGAGGGCTTCTAAGGATTCAAAGGATTCGCTGAATTGTTCGGCAGCTTGGCGCAACAGGCGAGCTTTGCCGATCGCTGACTCTGGCGATAGTTGCCGAATACCGTTGAGGGTCAGTCCCAGTTCGGTGTGGCAGATCCGTTGCCAAATGCTTTTGGTTGGGTTGCTTGGGGAGTCGGTTTCGGCTGCTGGGGATGGTTCAAATTCTAGGAAGTATTCTGGATGGAAAAACTTGGGTAGTTTGTCTTGCTGACAACGGCGATACAGGATGCCGTCTCCACTTTCGTAATAGCGGGTTGTGGGGGCTGGAGGTGTGCTGGAATTGCCGCCGAATTGGAACTGTTCAGGGGTTTGGGCGATCGCCTCCAGTACGTCCGCCATATCCAACAGTTGCAGTGTGGTTAGGTGGATGGCTGCTTTTTCCAAGTCGCGATCGCTCTCCAGCCCCGTTAGGGTTTCCCCCATTTGGTTGAGGCGTTCGGCCACAAAGGCACGCAGTTGGGTACGCTCAATCAGTTCCATCTTCTGGATGACGACGGAGGCCAAGCCTCCGGATTATATTCCCAGGCATCGCTTGAGAATGAGATGAACGAGGTTATTTCAAGCAGATTAACGAAATTATTAACGAAATTATTATAGTGTCAGTCTATAGTAGACCTCTTGCAAATTAGGTTCTACGCCGCCAATCCTCCCCCACCCTTCGGGAAGAGCAAAGCTCTACATCCCCCTTTCTTGAATGCCCCTTGGGCTATACCCCTTCTCCCAATTTGGGAGAAGGGGAGCCGGATTCAAAGTCCCTCTCCCAGATTTGGGAGAGGGATTTAGGGTGAGGGCAAAGATCTTCGCAACCTAACAATTAACTTTCATGCAATGTGCAAGAGGGCTAGTGTCACTGTTTTGTTCAGGTTTACGCCTACAAATGTCTGAGTTGTCCTATGTCCTACAGTGAATTTGAAACATTGGAACAGGTGCTCGACTCCTTTAACCTGACGATGAGGGAAGCGTCATTTTTCCCGCATCTGACTCCGATTACTGCATCAGCACTATTGACAACATTTTTGCATCGCAGTTTGCCGATTGTCTCTGCCGCGAGTGAAAAAGCTCGCTCAGAAGGGATTCTTTATCCTGTTTTATTGGAAGTGCGGGAACTGATGGACGAACAAGTCTCACTGTTTTCCGGTCGAGATTTCAATGTTGATCCGAGCGTCGGGTTGAATGGTGTGGTTGATTTCCTGATTTGCCGATCGCCGATTATCTCCATCCCCACTGCTCCTGTTATGGTGGTGGTTGAAGCCAAAAAAGCTGATATTGCTAGCGGCTATGGTCAATGTATTGCCGAGATGGTAGCGGCATGGCGATTTAATCAACGGAAGGGGCTAGAGTCTATCCCCGTCTATGGTTGTGTGACCAATGGCTTACTCTGGCGGTTTTTGTCACTGGTTGCCGATCAGGTAACCCTTGATTTGGTGGATTACCCATTAGAACCGGTCGATGATCTCTTAGCCAAATTGGTGTGGATGCTGCAAGTTGTGTAGGGATAAGCGTGCGGTTAACCACTGCCATCTGCTTAACTATTGCCATCTGTCAGTTGCTCCAACTGATCCAATAATTTGATCAACCGATCGCGTTTTTTGCGTTCTTCCCAGACCTTCCCTTGCTTTAATCGTTTGGTCAATTCACTGATCCGTCCGAGTAATACCTGTTCTGGGCTGGGTTCAGGTTGTGGAGTCACCTGTTTGATCCGACTTTTAATCTGACTTAATGACAGATTTTCAGCGATCGCCGCCTGCAAAATTTGTTCCCGCAATGCTTCATCCTTAATCCGGGCTATGGTACGGGCTTTGGTGTATTCCAGTTGTCCAGATCGGAGGGCAACCAAAATTGGACTCGGCAAATTGAGCAACGGTAACCGACTGCTGCGTAAGGATTCCAGGTTAAATCGCCCCAAAATTTTTAAGCATGATTCAATCTGTTCCAGTTGAAGGGAAACGTTTTCCTTCAAGTCCTGGCCTCGCTGTTTGGCATTGGCGGCTTGGTAAATTACGGACTTGACGGTATCCGGGGTGGTGTTGAGGGCGATCGCCAATAGTCCCAACACAGCTTCTGTTTCTTCTATTGGATTCAGGTCGTCCCGTTGCAGGTTCTCCATTAACGCGACTTGCAACGCTTCTTGATCCGAAAATGGGCGCACTACTACTGGAACTTGGCTGAGGCCCACAGTTTGCGCGGCGCGTAATCGGCGTTCTCCGGCTACTAGTTCATACTGCTCCCCTGTCAGTGGCCGCACTAACAACGGTTCTAATATGCCGTGTTCCTGCACAGAGGCCACTAACTGCGCCATCTTATCCGGATCAAAATACCGTCGGGGTTGGGGATTGGGCGGCAGTTGGATAGCGGTGAGGGCGATCGTCCGGATCGGTTGATCGGTCTGGATGGTGTTGGGGTCAACCATAAACCGTTGCATCACCGCATCACTTAAGGTTCTGCGTTCTTTAGCCATGCAGCACCTCCATTGCCTGCTTGAACAAACTTTCCAACTCCCGTCGAGCCGTTCGGGCTGGCGTGCCTGCCATATCAAATACGGTGGCTGCTTGACCAAAGGAGTCTGTAATGATTTGTCGCTGATGCACGATTGTGGTTAACAGCGGCACATCCTGCACCTGTTGCAAGACAGCAAAGGCTTCATCCTTCAATTTGGTGCCCTTAATCGCTTTATTCAAAAACAATGCGGCCTTGGGTAATCCATTCCGAATCGATTGAGCTTGGCGCACCAACCGCACGGTATCGGAGGCACTGGCTAAGTCTACCCCCGCTGGTTGGCAGGGAATTAATGCCAAGTCTGCCCAAAGCAATAATGCTCTTGTCGTTTCGCTCAAGGTGGCGGGGCCATCTACCAGGACCCATTTATCTTCGCTGGTTAGTTTGGGTAACTGGTCTAATAGATCGTTGGGATCCTGTAGCACTTGACAGGGGATTGTTGCTTCTAATGACTCTAGCCAAATGGAAGACGTTCGTTGACCATCGGCATCAATCAGTAGAATGGGAAATTCTTGACGCTGGAGCCATCGAGCCAAATGCACGGCAATGGTGGATTTTCCAGCTCCTCCTTTCTGGTTGACAACGGCAATAATTGGCATGAAGCGATTGAATTAAATGGGTAGAATTAAACTTCAGTCTGAAGGGAAACGTTTCCCTTCGAGGGGCTGTGGAGAGTGATGAGACTACCCTAATACACAAGGACTAGCAATTACAAGGGTTGGCGAAACAAAATTCGTAACTGTCCAGATACCAGAGGCACGATGCAAAAAACTGTGCTTCTATAAATCGGATTGATGCTGCAATTGTAGGGGGTTGGGTTCCCAATCCTTCTAGTCTGGACAATTCACGACATTTTACAGACAAGCTGTAGGGTGCGTGGAGCCTAACCTTCGGTAAGCAAGCTACGGCATGGCTTCGCTAAGGGATGTGCGGATTAATAATGTACCCACACCGCTAATTCTACGGACACGGCATTGCCGTGTCCCTACTGCTATCACGGGTATTTTATTTTTTCGCAAGTCCCTAAAGGCAACGCCGTAACGCACCATCACACTCGCGAGTCGCAACCAAACATGGTGTGTTACGCTTCGCTTTTCTTGTATGCCGTAGGCTATACCGCTGCCTACTTTTGATTCTGGATCGCCGCGATCGCCGCTTCTGCATTCACCAACCCACTGCCAAAAAAGTATTGCTCTGGGGTTGTGGTGG
>CAZJZR010000011.1:0-18411 GCA_964550475.1 uncultured bacterium | reverse complement strand
CTCCCTGTAACCCTGCTGTTGCCAACCTTCTCCAACCGAAAATCACCAATCTCAAATCCCTAATGGTACTACCCCTATGACGTGGAACAAATTACTGGAACCGGATCTGGTGGTGGACGGTTCGATTTTGCAGTTACCCCTGGATATTTTGTTGGCCAACGGGTTGAAGGGGTTAGTGCTGGATGTGGATGAGACATTGGTACCGATGAAGAGCGATCGCATCTCGCCAGAACTGGAACAGTGGGTGCAGGACTGTCGGCAATCGCTGGCGATTTGGCTCGTCAGTAACAACATTAGCCAACGCCGCATTGGTCGGATCGCCGAGTTATTGGACGTACCCTACATCGCCTCCGCAGGCAAACCCTCCCGCCGCAAAATTCGCCAAGCCGTGGACGCGATGGGTCTGCCGCCAGAACAGGTGGGGATTGTCGGCGATCGCCTGTTCACCGATGTCCTCGCTGGCAATCGTTTAGGCATGTTCAGCATCCTCGTCCAACCGATGAGCAGTTTTGGTGACTCTCCCGCCCATCCCTTCCTACAATCCTTTGAAATCCGCCTGTCCCAACTGCTGGGAGCCTCCGTTTTCGCTCGGCAACATGCCGTTACAAAACCCCATAAATCCTAATCAAGGTAAATATAAAGAAAACATTATGAAATAAAGGTTTACCTGAAAACCCTGGGATATTAAGAACATCTTGAAATGAGGTCAGCTTAATAAAGACCTTAACGATAAATCCCTGTAAACACTGCGTAAAGCACCGATTCCCACTCCATAGGGCTTCGGTGCTTTACTGCGTTGGGGCACTGGATCAAGAATACAGAAATCAAAGCCCATGGGTAAATGTACGTTCCTCCGTAAGTTCCCTGGCTAAGTTCGCTAGAATGAAACAGATTGAAATGAAACAGATTGAACTGACAACCGCTCAAGTCCCAGGTACGGTAAACCGTTACATCCACCGCATTGCCTGATATTGCATAACCATTCAAGATAGCTATGGAGTCCGCGATCGCAATTTCTACCCCCATGGTTCAGTACTTCGCCCAGCACTTACCCATCAACCTCCCCCTCGCTGCACTGCTGCCCCTAGATAGCCTGTTTTCCACCCAGGGCATCATGGTGATGCTGCTGGTTGCCTATGCTGGGGCGATGTGGATGTTTCTGAGCAGTGCCCCCAAAGTGCATACCATCATGGTCTCTGACCTAGAAATTGCCCGTGACCTATATGAAGGCTTGCTGCGCCTCTCCGTTGCCGAAGTGCCGCTGCACTACTACTACAACTACGAACAAACCCTTGGCACCGCTGGGCTAGACCCGCTTTACCTGTCCTCTGGGATGGGCAGCACCGCCACCCGCTCGCTGCAACAACCTTCGGATGGCCTCTGGTATCAGTTGAAGAAAAACACCCAACTGCATATAGTCGCCGGAGCCAGCCTGGGCGATAAAAACCGCCAACGCCATGTCTGTTTTGACCACGATTGCCTAGAGCAGGTGTTGATGCGGGTACAGACCCGTGGCATTAAACATAAAATTCGCGCTGAAAAGCCCCTGAATTTTTTGGTCAAAGATTATCAAGGCCGGATTATCGAGTTGGCGGAAGTGTCCAACTAGGCGACAAACCCTAGCGACAAGCAAGTGGCTGCAACCCCTAGGGATAGACATAGGGACAAAGGCCTTGCCTGTACTTTGCACATAGCATTCCGGTAGATGATCGATGAACTTGACCAACCTTCATGGCCGGAATGCTTCGCCCCTAGAGGATTATCGCTACACCGACTCAATCCTTGACATTTGGCCTAAACCCTTAATTTGACACCAATGGGCATTGCCGTCTCCCTACAGTTAGCGGCATGGGTACTTTATTTATTTGCAGATCCCTGCGTGGTTCAGTTCCCTGACTGACTTACAAGCCCAGAAATGACTTACAAGCCCAGAAATACTGATAAAAAGGGCTAATTTCTGGGGTTCGTAGTGATGGGTTTACCCATCTTCCCCGCTTCAAACACCCTCTTATACGCGGTGAAGATCTTGCAGTAATTGAATGCACCTCATATATATGAAAGTGTTGCCTATCCACTTGCATTGATGTAGCCTAGACCCACACAACTCCACTCCTTATGCAGCTAGGATTGTGCACGAATTGACCGTGCCTCTATAAGATATGCAAGGTGCTATAAATTAAACATCTAATAAAAGTCAAATCAATAAAAGTCAAATCAGTCGTGCTGAGTTGTCTGAATGGTCGTGCTGGGTTATAACAGCCCAAGCTTGCCAAGCACCTTCTATTCTCCAGCCGTGGGATGCCGCCATGAACAACCAAATCACCCGCCCGATCGCCCAATTGCTTCGGTTCCGATGCATTGGTTTCGCTGTCCCTCAGGCGAACCGTATGATCATTAGTACTGTGGTTGGGGCTATATTGGCCGGGACGGGGATCGGGACATGGGCTGGTGGCCGGGTATCCGTGTCACCGCAACCTGTCCTTGCCCAAACCGATACCAGTAGTTTGTTTTGGCCAGCGGCGCGGCAGTTGGTACAGGGGCAAATGGATTTACTGGAACGGATGGAACAGGCATTTAACAGTGCTGACTACAATCGGATGCGGGCGATTCGGGCGGAGTTTATCTTGCATGAAACCGCTGTCGATCGGTTTTTGCGGAGTCAGTATCGCCTCCCGTCGCTCCTATGTGGTCGGGATGGGGTGAATCAGGGGGATACGGGCAATTTGACGGCAGAACAGGCGCAAACCTATTGTGCTTTGTATGCGTCTACCCAAGCGTTGGTGCCGATTCGGCTGTGGATTGCCGAGCGGTTACTGATGATGACGACGTTATCCGATATTCGCCCCTTGCCATTGGTGACGGGGGAGTGGGTGCGGGATCCGGCTACGGGTGTGCGGACGTGGCAACGGGGAGACTTGAGTGTGCCGGGTCAACCCCGGTTTGCCCCAGCCCCTGATTTGCCACCGCCCACGACTGTTGTTGTCGGTCGCCCCACTAAGCAGCCGATCGCCAACTATGATCCGCCATTTCAGCCCGCGATCGCCCCTCCCCAACCGGCTACTGCCCAGATGGAAGCGGCTAAAACTCGGTTGGCTCAGGTGCGAGCCACCTTTCCAGCAGAGACACAATTTGTTGATGCCCGCCGCCGCACCGAGGCAGCAGAGCAACTCACCTATGGCTTGTCTCCCCAAGAATCACAGATTTACAGTCAGTTTGCCCGATTGCCTAACTCTGGCGTAGCCCGGATCTTGCCAGGGGAAACCTATCGGGTGCCCGTGAACACCCTGCGGAATCGGTTAGCCACGCCAATTTTGGAACGCTATCCCTTTGCTGCCCTCGCCGATCCCCGCAGCCCCCAATTCCCGGTACCTGCGAATTTGCAAAATCGCCTCGCCCCACCAGAACTGGAGCGGTATCCGTTTGTTCCCTTGCCCCGCCGCACCAATCAATTTACGCCGCGATTGGCCATCCAGTTGGAGGATAGCCAGTTTCAAATGGTGCAACAGTCTGGGTTTGACTATGGCTTCATGGCTGATTTGGGACAGGTGCCCTTGGAAGCGGTGAAACCCGATTTGTCCAATGTGTCCTTACCGTCAGCCGTCCGGCAATTTTTCCTCACCTATCGGCCACCCACGGAGTTGGCAGCTTTACAGGCGGATCAACGGCGGTTTATGGCGGGCAAGATGGATGCGGCATGGAACTTAGACAAACCGTTGGTAATGGCGGCTCCGGTTGCGCTGAACCATACCTATGTGGTGCGATCGCTGCAATTCCAAATGCCGGATGTGATTACGTTTAACCGTCGGGTGGTGGGCCGCGATCGCCGCAATTTAGAAGCGTTATTGCAGATGCAGAGCAGTGATTTATTGGTCGCCTTTCGACCGATCAATCGACGGTTTGACGGCACCTATGTGGTGCAATGGCGCGTCTTAAGTCAATTCCCCAATCCCCAAATTGTCGATTTGAGCAAGTACGTGCAGCAATAATTCGCTATGCATCACCTGCTCCGACCCATTTTTTACTTCGGCGATCGCGGGATTCGGTTGTTGGGACGGGTGATCCATGGCATGGGGGAGCGTCGATTGCTGGGCTTGGCAGCGGAGATGGCCTATAACAATCTGCTGGCATTGTTTCCCACATTGGTGGCGATTTTGGCGGCGATCGGGATGTTACAGATTGCGCCGGAATCGGTGAATTTTTTTGGTCGCCATGTGTTGGACTTGGCACCGTCGGAAATCATCCTGCTGCTTCAGCAGTTCATCGCTAGGGTGAAGATCCCTAGGGGTGGAACGGTCGCCTTGCTCAGCATCACCATCTCGCTATGGGTGGCTTCTGGGGCAGTGAGTGTGGCCATGAACGCCATGGATCAGATTTATCAGATTCCCCGTCCCCAGCGGCGATCGTTTTGGCACGCCCGTTTGGTATCCATCCTGCTGACCATCGCCACGCTGATCTTGGTCTTAACCGCTTCTTTCCTGGTGTTCCTCAGCGATTGGTTAATTCGGTTTGGCCTCAGATGGCTCGGTTTGCAAATCTTCGGTTTGTTGGTGGTGTGGAATTTCATCCGTTGGTTAGGAGCATTCGTCATTTTAGCCGCCGCATTTGGCTTGATTTATCGGTTTGGGGCAAGTCGGTGGCCTGTGGGGATGCCGCTGGCTCCCGGTGCCGTGGTGGGTGCCATTTTGTGGGCGGTGATTTCCCAAATCTTCCGCATGTACGTCGCCTATTTCAGTCACTACAACCTGACCTATGGGGCGTTAAGTGCGGCGATCGTCCTGATGCTGTGGCTCAACTTCACGGCCCTAGCCATGTTAATTGGTGCCCAGTGGAATGTGGCTCTGGCGGCGGATCTCCTATCGCTTTCTGGCCGAAGCAAACCCCTCACCTTTCGGCGCAAAGGTTAGCCTGTGGTGGATGAACCTGGATTATTCGCAACATTTTACACGGTCACAAGCCCGACGATCGCACCGTGTAGGGGATTTCCTGAATCGGCAAATTTTCACAATCCCAGTCGGCATAGCGGATCTGTAAGCGGGTTTCGCCTGCGTATTCTACCAACCGACCACCATACAGCTTGGCCTCCGTACCGAAGCTTTGAATTCGGACTTTGCCATTAAACACCGTGGCACGGGCAAGATAAATCACCAGATCATCCCGCGATGGCCGATTCACCGTTGTGCTAGCGGTGAGGTGCGCCAAGCCGCGTTCGTCCAGTTCTTGCGCCAATGCCAGTGCAGTGTTGTACACACCCCGAATGGCGATGATGTGAGCCGCCACGGCCATGGTGATGTTCACCCCTTCGTCGGTGTAGATGGCATTGTGGGAGAGCAGTTGGAAGTTCTCTTCACCCAGGTCATTACGGAGGCGGCGATGGATCAGATTATCGGGATGGTAATCGGTTAATGCACCGACGATCGCCCCACAGGCGGCGCGGGGTTCTCGCCAGGGGGATTCGCGGGTTTTGCCATAGATGTGTTCCCCATTCTCTAAGATCCGCCCCACATGGGTTTTCAGGTCAATGGCGACTAGGGAAATCGACTGGGGATTGCCTTCGTAGACGCGCCGTTTTAAGGATTCGTCTAATTCATGTGCCACGGTGACATGGGCGAGGGTGGCTCCGTTGTCAGTGCCGCCACCCGTCGGGAAAAATGCCTCCAGCTTGAGTTCACCAATTTCTGACAGGGTGGCAAACCGGGAGGCCACTACATCGCGATATCGTTTGGTGGCTTCGCCTTGGTGGATGCGATCGCCGCAGTTGGTATATGCCAAGGTGGTGACCACACTGGGTAAGCTCATATCCGCCCCGCAAGCTTTCATGTCCGTTAAACTGGAGGCGGCAAACTGAAGTTCGTCACGGAGGATCTGCAAACCGTTGATCAGGGCGTAGCGATCGCTGACAATCTCGTTTAAATAATTATGGTAAGCATTGCGCTCCATGCCAAAGCTGGCCGCCAGTTGCCAAAATTTTTCCACTCGCGCTTCCGTGGGAGCCGGATCAAACGGTAGGGTCATAGAAATCCGTGAGATGTTGAGCCATTCTAGGCTTTATTAAGGCATAAACGGCGTTGCTAATTCAGCACCACCGCATAAACATCCGCGATCGGAGCAAACTAATCGGTACAAATGATATAGCAATTCCCAGATTTATGAGGCACAGCCAAATCGCCCAAGACACTATTAGTTAAGGGTTTGAGTGGAGCGGGCATAGCCCACTCCACCGCAAGCGGCTATAAACGGTACAAATGATGAAAAGGAGTGGAATTCAGTAGATGAATTCCACTCCTCTGAAAATCTGGAGATGAATCTATCCAAAAATCAATTAACCCAACAACCGCCGCTTAAGGGAAGAGGCCATCCCAAACAGCCCCATCAGAACTGAACCCAACAGGACAGAAGGTTCAGGAGTCGATTGTGGTTCGGAAGTCCGGTAAAAACTCTGGCACCCCTTTTCAGCGTCCTCCGGGGTAAATGCAGCAGTACGCTTCGCATATTTTTTAGTGCCGGTCTTAACCATGGCAAAACAGTTGCTATCAGGAAGATACATGGATTGCCCCGCAGCAAGCTGGAGTCCACTCAAAGTCGCCGTAATTTTTGGATTTGAAATGCTTTGAATTAGGACGGATTGATAGACCAAATCAGGATTCCCAAACGGAGAAACCGTGTCTGCAATAATATCCTGTGGTGTTACCTGCAAATTATCCAAGACCCGAGTGCCAATGGTTACACCAGACGTGATCGTACTGTTGGGATTGACGTTTTGTGCAGTATTGCTACGAAATCCTCCACTCAGAACCTGCTGAGCCGATGGGCCATCCGCTTCGAGGAAATTCACATCATTAAAGGTGTGAGAATACTGAATAAACGGAGTGCTTCCAAAGTTACCGAATAAGGAAGTGTTTCCAGACGCTGCTGTGACTACAAAATTGGTGAGGTTGACGACAATCCCATCTAATGCGCCACCTGATGTGGTCAGTGTACCCGCTCCAACTAGCAAGGTACCGCTAATATCTGCCTGATTGTTATTGTTGTCAACTACACCCAACTTGGTGAAGTCACATTGAATATTGTTGCCTGTGGGATTTTGGGGATTAACACCATCTAAACAGGATGAAAATATAACCGCGACTCCGCCAATCGAGAGGCTGAATGCTTGAGCTACACCGGGAGTTACACACAAACCGACTCCCAAACCTAACGCCGCTAACTGTACCAGTGTTTTCATGTGTTTGTAGATATCCCTTGGTCTTTTAATGCCTAGTTGTCAAACTGTTTGCAGATAAGCCTGAATGCGTTTGCCCCTAATCCCAACCTCATCTTCATCGGCTAGTTTGCTCAAAGCCGCCTTGGAACCAAATCCAACTGCAAACTGCCTCACGAAGCCCTATGCGTAATCTTTGCGGTTGAGTAACCGTTCACATCCCCCCATGGGAAAAGTGTTCCGGGCTACGCCCGCTTGTTCCTCCCCTGACGGGGAGTGAACGGTTACGCGGTTGATGCGTGTCAGCATTGTGTGTAACCACCTAACCAGTCACGCAGTTCCGTGTTTCCATTGATTTGGAGCATATGTGAGTACACTGGGCTGGAACAAGCTCCTTCCCTGTTTCTTTACCAAAAGGACAAAAACCAACCAAGCACGCTTCTAGGAGGAATACTGCAAGAATCACGCAACGGTAAGGGTTCTACTGGGATTGGTTACAAATTCGATTTATGAAGAAACGACGAAGGAAAACCGTAGAATTTCCTAAAGCCAGGGTGAGAATGCCAAGATAATCAGCATTACGGCTGTACCAACGGCAAGCCTCCGCTATTTCACTATCAGTAGAACCATGAAGATGAGTTGGGCTGTAACCGTTCACATCCCCCATTGGCAAATTGGAAAAGTGTTGCGGGCTATGCCCGCTTGTTTCTCCCCTGACGGCTACCGTGTATACACAAGTTGAAACTGCTGTCGCGGAGGGCTGTTTAGCCCCCTAAATCCCCCAATTCTGGGGGACTTTGAATTTCTGTTCCCCCAGAATTGGGGGCTAGGGGGCGGCTCGGCATTGGCTCTGACTAGATTCGATCACTTATGTATACACGGTAGCCCCTGACGGGGAGTGAACGGTGACGTTGGGCTAGTTTGGTTGGGACTGTAAAGTTTTGTAATCAGACTGGATGGATTAGCGATCGCGTCTTCACCTTTGCCCGTAATTACCGTAGAATCACGGTGTCTGTTAATGGTCTCGGTCTGGTCAGCATCAGCGATCAGGGTTTGGTGGCTGGGTTGACTGGGTAATCGTGCTGGCTAACGTTGATCGTTATTGATTTAGTTGCAAAATTTTGACCCTAGGTGTAGGCATGACCACGGTTCAGACGAGCTTGGAACGTTTAGCCCCCGCGATCGCTAGTTTAGCTGTTCTCCTATCAGCCCAGCCCAGTTGGAGTCAAATTACTCCGGATACAACGCTGCCGGTGAATTCCATCGTCACCCCCAATGGCCATCTGCTCAACATCACAGGTGGAACCCCAGCGGGCAGCAATCTGTTTCATAGTTTTAACCAGTTTTCAGTTCTCACGGGGCAAACCGCCTATTTCAACAATCCCCTCACGGTGCAAAACATCATCAGCCGGGTGACGGGATCTGCGGTTTCCAACATTGACGGTCTGATTCAAGCCAATGGCACGGCAAATCTGTTTTTAGTCAATCCTAATGGCATCATTTTTGGCCCCAATGCCGCTTTGAATATTGGCGGCTCCTTCCTCGCTACCACCGCTCCGGCCTTAAAGTTTGCCGATGGGACGACCTACAGTGCCACGGCTCCTGCGAATCCGTTACTCACCATTAGCTTGCCGATTGGGGTGCAGTGGAGCACTGCCCCTGCCGCTGGGATCACCAGTCAAGCCAATCTGAATGTAGGCGGCGACTTGACCCTGATCGCGGGCAATCTGGAGTTGCAAAATCAATTGCAAGCGGGTGGGAATCTCACTTTGCAAGCTCTGGATACCCTGAAGATTCGGGATAGTGTCACCCAACCGTTTATTGCCATGGCGGGTGGGGATCTGCTGGTGCAGGGTAACCAAGCTGTAGATATTTTCGCCCTCAACCATGCCAACAGTGGGCTGTATTCCGGCAGGGATATGGTGCTGCGATCGGCCAATACGGTGGGCGGCGATGCCCATTACTCCGCTGGCGGCAGTTTCCGGATTGAGCAGCTAGATGGCAGTCTGGGGAATTTGTTCAGTCCCTATGATCCCGTCATCCGAGCATCAGGAGATGTCAGTTTTACCAGCTATCAGGGAGCGTCTCTGCATATTTTAGCTGGCGGCTCAGTGAATATTAGTGGCTCCATTAACATTACAGGTCGAGATGCCACAGGTAACGCCTTACAGGAATTAGTGACTTTATCTAACAATACGACACTGCCGATTAATGGCGTGGCACAACCAACCCTGGATATCCGGGCTGGAACCACTGCATTTGGCACTCCTGGGCTTACTGGTACGGGCACATTCGCTCCGGGTGCGCCTGCGATAAATGCTGGGGCAACTGGAGCCAATATTACGATAGGGGGCGGCATTCGGCTGCCAACCGTTACGGGTGCGACTGGTTTAACAGGTGCCTTGGTGTATTTAACCAATCAATATCAACCCGTGGCAGGGCGCACTGGCTCAATTACGGTGAATGGACCGAATACGTTTAATGCCTCTGCGATCGCGAGCCAAGGCGGAACAGTGGTGATTGACTCCAGCGGCAGTGTTAATATCAACGGTCGCATCCTCACAGGGACAAGCAATACCCAAAATGGTGGCAATGTCACCCTATTGGCCAATGGCAACATTGGATTGCAAGCCAACCGAATAGCGAGTATCGACATCATTGACACGGCTACACGCAGTTTTAATGGACGACTGAATGCAGGTAATCTATTGGTGCAGAGTGGGGGAACAATTACCGTAGATTCCGGCGGTGCGGCCAATGCCAATATTGTGGCGCGGAGTGCATCTGGGAATGGGGGGACGGTTGAATTTTCTGCGGGTTCATCCGTATTGTTCAATAATGTCACCCTAGCAACTAATGTGACACGGGGAACAGGCAACGCTGGCCCAGTCACAATTACAGGCGGTGATCTGGTTTCCTTTAACGGTGGGCAACTTTCAACAACAGCACAATCAGGCAACGGTGGAGCAGTGACCATCAGTGGCCGACAAGTTAACCTCGACAATCAGTTTCAGTTGACTTCCAGTACCTTGGCTACGGGGAATAGTAATGGCCAAGGCGGTAGCGTGACGATTCGCGGGGATGACGGAGTTACCTTAAATAACTCCAGTAATATCAGAACCAACGTCCCCCGCACTGGCCAAGGTCAAGGTGGCAGCATTGAGGTCATTTCCAGTCGTGGTTCCGTTACATTTAGCAATTCTTCCCAGCTTTTTGTCAACACATTAGGAGTAGCGAATGCTGGAAGTATTAATGTTCAAGCGGGGCAGACTGTTTTTCTCACTACCGGATCATCCTTAAATTCTCAAGCCGAAGCTTTTGCGATTGGCGATGGGGGCAATGTTACCATCACCGCTGGAGATTTTGTCCTAGACAGTGGCGGCAAAGTCACATCTAGTACGTTGGGTAGCGGTGATGCAGGCGATATCACTGTTAATGTCAGGAATCAATTTAGCGCGATCGCTGCCAACAGTGGATTATTTGCCCAAACGGCTTCCGGTTCCAGCGGCAGTGGCGGCAAGGTTACAGTCACCGCTGGAGATTTTCTGCTGGCCAACGGCGGTCAAGTGACATCAAGTACTGCGGGTAGTGGTGATGCAGGCGATATTAACGTTTATGTCGTGAATCAATTCAAATTGACCGATGCTGGGAGTGGACTATTCGCAAACACAGCTCCCGGTTCCACGGGGAATGGCGGCAATATTTTCGTTGATCCCATCTCGGTGGTGATTCAAAACGGAGCCGGGATTTCGGTGGGCAGTCAGGGCAGTGGCGTGGGCGGCAACATTCAACTGTTTGGCGGTTCCCTGTTTTTGAATAACGGCGGCTTCCTGTCTGCCCAAACCGCCAGTACCCAAGGCGGCAATATTAGCGTGAACTTCCGAGATTTGATTGTGATGCGGGGTGGTAGCTTCATCTCCACCACGGCTGGCACTGCTAACGCTGGCGGGAATGGCGGTAACATCAACATTGACACCGGATTTTTGGTCACCTTCCCGAACGATAATGCTGACATTACCGCCAATGCCTTTACCGGAAACGGCGGCAACATCAACATCACAGCCCAAGGGATTTTTGGCTTTGTCTTCCCAGATTCTGCAACCCCCTTTAGCGACATCACCGCCAGTTCGCAATTTGGGGTCAACGGGGTGATTGCCATCAACACCCCCGGCGTTGACCCGACCCAAGGCGTAACCGAGTTACCCAGCGGTCTAGTTGATGCCTCCCGGTTAATCGCTAAAGGCTGTGACGCGACCGCTCCCGTTGCCCAGGGCAGTTTGGTGATTACCGGACGGGGTGGATTACCCCCAACGCCCAATGATGTGCAGATTGGCGATGCGGTCTGGGAAGATATGCGGCAAAGTCGCGAACTCGCTGCCGTTAACCCCAGTCAACCGTTACCCGCGCAAGGGTGGGTGTTCAATGACAAGGGCGAAGTGATGCTAACAGCTCAGATGCCTGTGAAGGTGTGTGGCAGTGAGACAACTGCAAGGATGCGGGATGAAGGAGGCAACATTTAGCGGGTTGCTGGCTTCGGCTACGCTCAGCCAGCGTGGGTTTGTATCTTCAATGCGGTGCCTTGAAGCAAGGTCAAAAGGGGATGTCTTGAACCAAGTCAAAAGGCGATGCCTTGAGCGAAGTCGAAAGGCGGTATAGGGTAAACTCGTTCCGAGCCATCTTCTCACCACCCTCCACTATTTATTCGCTATCCCCTATCCACCATCCACTATCCACCATCCACCATCCACCATCCACTATCCACTCAATTACCGGAGGATCAAGGACAGCATTAATGAGACGAGGCATGGGACTAGCATTACAGGGGGGAGTCGCTGGGCTTTCTGCATTGACAGGATTAGGGGTAATGGCTGTTGGGGCGGCGCAGGCCGCGATCGCGGTACTACCAGCAGACGCAAATCCAGATATGTCGAAATTAGCGGGGACGGCGGCGATCGCCCCTCTCTCTGATCCCCTGATCCCGACACCCGACCTCCAACTGGCTCAAGCCCAAATCCCTCCCCGGCAAACCATTCCCACTCCCGTCCTGCCCAAACCGACTGAGCCACCCCAGTCGCCGCTACTGCCGCCGCCGGAACGGTTGTTTCAACTGCCCCCCACACCGGGACTGCCGCAGCAGCAACCGTTGGATATCCCTGGTCTGATTACCGTCAAGGAATTTCAGGTTGAGGGTAGCACCATCTTCAGTCAGGAGAAATTGGCAGAGGTGACGCGATCCTATACGGGGCGATCGCTCAGCTTTGCCGAACTGCTAGAAGCCGCTGCCGCCATTACCAAACTCTACACCGACCAAGGCTACGTCACCTCCGGAGCCTACATCCCCGCCAACCAAACCTTCAGTGCCCAAGATGCGGTAGTGAAAATTGCCATCTTGGAAGGCAGTTTAGAAGAGATTCGGGTACAGGGCAACGAACGGCTATTTTCCAGTTATGTCCGCAGTCGCCTTGCCATTGCCACCCGTAAACCGCTGAACGTGAACCGTCTCCTGGCGGGTCTGCGATTGTTGCAGGTCAATCCCCTGATCAGCACCATTTCCGCCGACCTGTCTGCCGGATCATCCGTCGGCAAGAGCATTTTGACTGTCACCGTCACGGAAGCCAAAGCCTTTGTTGCAGGTCTGAGTTTTGACAACAGCCGCTCCCCCAGCATCGGCACCGATAAGAAACAAATCCAATTCAACCACGCCAACTTGGTGGGCTTTGGCGACAGCATCAGCCTCACCGCCAACCGTACCGCTGGCAGCGATGGCCTTGATGTCAGCTACACTGCGCCGTTTAATCCCTACAACGGCACCCTCCGGTTTGCCTTCAGCACCTCCGCCAGCAAGGTAATCGAGCGTCCGTTCGATGTGCTCAACATCACCTCTGCTGCCGAATCCTACGAACTCAGCCTGCGCCAACCGCTGTTTCAAACGCCCAACCGGGAAATTGCCGTTGGCCTCACGGCTTCGCACCAGACCAGCTCCACCGCACTTTTGGGGGTTCCGTTCCCCTTGGTAGCCGGAGCCGATGACCGGGGCAACTTGCGGATTTCGGCTCTGCGGTTTTTCCAGGAATACACCCAGCGCAATAGCCAATCGGTGTTGGCCTTCCGTTCCCAGTTTAATTTCGGCCTGGATTTACTGGGGGACACGATTAACCAGCCCAATCCGTTTTTACCCAATGTCCCCGTGCCCGACACCCGGTTTGTCAGTTGGCGTGGTCAGGGGCAATATGTGCGGTTATTGGCTCCGGATACGCCGTTGTTAGTGCGTGGGGATTTGCAATTCGCCGATCGCCCCCTCGTCACCCTAGAACAATTTGGCCTGGGTGGAGGGCAGAGTGTGCGCGGCTATCGCCAAGACTTTTTGTTAGCGGATAACGGCGCGTTGGCCTCCGCCGAAGTGCGGATTCCGGTGTTTCGCATCCCCCAACTCAACGGCACCTTCCGCATCGTCCCCTTCGTCGATTTGGGTACGGTTTGGAATACCAATCGGGCTACCCCATCACTCAACACGCTAGCGTCGGCGGGGATTGGGGTGCTGTGGCAAATGGGCAATTACCTCACCATTCGGCTGGACTGGGGCATTCCGTTGACAGATTTGCCGCAAAACCGTCCGAGCACTCAGGAAAATGGTCTGCATTTCTCCATTGTGGTTACGCCATTTACCTTTTAAGCGGCAGGGCAGACTGTCACACTTTCGATTCCAGACTCTCGATCCCACAGGTTCGATCCCACAGTCTCGATCTCGCAGTCTTGATCCCACAGGTTCGATCCCACAGTCTCGATCAGGCAATCTAGATCAACAGATCAACATCAACAGATCAACGCCGGAGCGTGATTCTGCCCGTCCACTCAGTCCCCCGCCGGAGAGCCTGGGTAATTACAGACCACCCGCAAGCCAATGTTAAAGTATTTGGCTATCCGCTGGCGATCGCTGCCCCAATCTTCGCCTTTCATGGCATAGCGAAACGCCGATCGGCAAACCCACTCAGTCATATTCCAGGCACCTCCACGCAATACCCGAAACTCTGAATCATCCTGACCCAGCCATGGCCTTCCATCAATCGGCGCACCGTGATAATCATCATGCCAATGGTCTAAACACCATTCCCAGACGTTGCCGTGCAGATCATAAATCTGAAAGGGATTCGGCGGAAATAAACCGACTTCAGTGGTTTGTTTCCCTGATTTTTGGCCGATCGGTTGATCACTCGCTTTGATCGTCAGGTGATTGACTAAATGAGGGGCGATCTCAGTACCAAAATGGAAGGGGGTCGTGGTGCCTGCCCGACAGGCATATTCCCATTCCGCCTCACTGGGTAACCGATAATGACGGGAGGTTCTTTGGGACAGTCGAGCACAAAACTCCATCGCCTCCTGCCATGACACCTGCTCGACTGGATAATTGTCTCCTTTGAAGTGAGATGGATTCAGGCTGAGCGGGTGCTTGACCATGGGATATTGAGCCACTTGCTGCCATTGCCGCTGGGTCACTAAATACATTCCCATCGCAAATGAATTAACCGTGACTTCATGTTGAGGGTATTCGGTTGAGCATCCGTATCCCTGTGGTGACCCCATCAGGAATTTACCGCTAGGAATCGTCACTAACCTGAGGTAAACGCCATTACCCAAATCTTCAATCCAGCTTGAACGCTGAGTGATTTGAGGCATTCTGCGGATCTGAGTCTGTGGCTCTAATGGTTCAGTCAATGGCTCAATTAATTGCTCAGTCATTTTCATTGTTAATCCAGAGTGATTCATCTCAGTGGTCATAACTATCGGATATCACTGTTGAGATGTAACCGTTCACATCCCCCCAGAATCAAAAGTGTTGCGGGCTAAACCCGCTTGTGACTCCCCTAACCGGACGTGAACGGTTCCGTTCAGATCACCAACCCTTTTCCCACAGGGGGATCTGAAGGGTTACGATTGACCGACCCACTATTCGTGATTGGGTGCCCACTTGGTTAGTTCAGACGGGTTACACCGTTTAATCACGGTGTAAATTTCCTCCGCGCCTTCGCTGACTAAATCATCCACATACCCCGGACACAGTGCGGTCGCTTCTGCGGAACTGGAGAATGGCCCAAAGTAGTAAATACAGCTTGGATCGGAGGTTGTTACTTCTATCCACCAATCGCTGGGCAGCAATTTAGGCAGAGGGGCAATCAATTGTTTAATCCGGGCGGTCAAGGTATTCATAGGATGTGATCAGGATTTGCTCAAAATGTATAGCCGCTTGGGGTGATGTGGGTATAGCCCACATGACTCAATCGTTTACCCAGTTTGGGTTTTAATTCACCGGTCGTGCCTCATAACTCTGAGAAACGCTATAGGTTTATGAAAGGTTTATGAAGAGGTCGGTCTGAACGGTGGACTAGAGGGTGGTTTAGCACTGACAGGGGTGATCAGGTAGGGGGAATGTGCGCGGCCACTGTAACGGCAACGCGATCGCTGCCCACTAGAACGCAACAGCCGCCGCCGCTGGGATAACGACAAGGCCGAATCAACCATCAGACTGACACTGCCCAAAATCTGTAATGGCAACCCATCGCTGGCAATCACCAATGGCGTTTCCTGCGATCGCACCCATCGCCAAGAGCCATCAGCGTGTTTCATCCGATAGGTCGTTTGAATAACCTCAGTGGAGCGGAGGATAGCAAACCGTTGATAATGATCCGCCACCCGTTCTAAATCATCTGGGTGGATCAGATTTGCCAAGCCAAATTGCTCCATCCCATTCCATTGGTAACCCAATTCCTGTTCGCCATATCCCAACATGGACAAGAGGGCAGAACTGGAGCAAAGGGTACATTGTTCAATTAAGTCATAAATATAAATGCTGCCGCCAACGCCTTGTTGGGCAACAGTTTGCAACCGTCCCAATGCCGCGATCACCCGATATGATGAAGGTAAAAACGGATTCGCTGCATTGTTGCTATAACAGTTATTCACTCAATTTACTCCGTTGATTTGACAACACTGACAAAAAACTAAGGAGTATATAGCCGCTTGCAGTGGTATGGGTTATATCCATATCACTCAACCCTCTACCCGGTGAGGATTTTACGCCAATCGACTGCACCCCATAAATATGATTTTGTATATGGATTCGTAACCGTTCACATCCCCCCGTGGGAAAAGGGTTGCGGGCTACGCCCACTGGTTCCTCTCCTGACGGGGAGTTAACGATTACATAGAGTCTGTTGCAAAAGTAGTCTAGAGGGTTGATTATTCGTGCGCGGGTCGCACAGAAATCAACTGTTACCCCCCCCTCTCAATCGCCTGAAAATTGTTGTGCAGCAAATGCTGTACGACGACCTAAAAGCTGTTGATCAATCTGATGATTACCAGATTGATGAATGCCCCTGAAATCTTTGATTTGTAGTCACAGTTTTACCCATGCTCGGTCACCCTTGATATCCTCCTAGGGGAGAAGTGGGCGTAGCCCGCAACGCTTTTCCTCTGGGAGGATGTGAATGGTTACAAAAAACTGTTGCAAAAGTATTGACGTTGCAAAAGTATTGACTAGGTTGACTTGATCTACACCAATGGCAAGCAAAATTAATGCTTCAACCAACCTCTTGGCATTGCCATCACTGCATAGCTACCAGTTTGTCGATTGGATATAAAGAAATTATGAGCAAGCATGACGAATCAGTACGATCACCGTAACTATTCAGGGTGATCCATGAGGTATATCGCAGTTTAGATGGTGTGAATTATCGAGAAACCCGGTTGGTGCAAGCAATCGGGTTTCTCGGTAATCCAGATCCGGGATGTACTCGATCAATGCTGTATGGCTCGCTCTAAAAGGGCTGGCTCTCCCAATCCCTACCATTTAGATCAACTTATAGATCAACTTAGATAGATCAATTACATAGATCAATCAATTACATAGATCAATTAGATCAACGGTAGGCGTAACTGTACGGAGAAGAATAACCCGCTATCTTGCAGGGAGTTTTGACGATTTTCTACGGAAATTAAGGGAATGCCCCAATCGACTCGGAACGACAAATAGGGGTCGCGCTGCCAGCGCAATCCTAGCCCAGCACTCATCAGGGTGTTGGTTTCCGGTGTGTCCGTTTTGTTCCAGACGGAGCCGATGTCAAAAAACGGCACGGCTTGGATCACTCCCACACCATCGGGGTCTTGCACCATGGTGATCCGCATTTCTAACGAGCCGTTAATGCCCGCATCGCCCACTCGTTGATTTTGCCGATAGCCGCGTACCGTATCGGCACCGCCAATGCTGAATTGTTCCAGGGGCAGTAGGGAGTCGCCGGTGAGTTGGGTGGAGAGGCGGGCGATGGTGAGTACCCGTTGGTGAAAGGCTTGCACCCATTGCAGTTGCCCGACCCAACTAAAGAAGCGGCCATCGGTGCCGGAGTCGTTGACGGTGGCTCCCAAGGCATCCACGCCAAGGCTGAACTGGGAGCGGGCGGCGAGGACACGACGGGGACTGCGGTGAATCCAGTCTTGGCTGAACCGCAATACCGTGACTTGGGAGAGGCCGCGCTCTGGCCCGGTGGAGAAAGAGAAGGGAATGCCGAGTAAGGAGGTTTGGCTGCGTCGCCAGTCGGCACTGAATCCGAGGGCAAATTCGGTGGTGGGCGATCGCCACAACGGTTGCCGGAAGCCCAAGGATAGGGTTTCACCCTGGCTGCGGATGTCCAACACATCGAAGGGCTGCTCGACAATTTGACTGGAGGTGTTGCTGTAGCGCAGGGTCAGGGTGCCCTCTCTGGCGTTGAGCGGGAAAGCGTAGGCGACATCATAATCGCGCACGCCGGAGGTAATGCCCACGTCCAGGGAGAGGCGATCGCCGTTCCCCGTTAAATTACTGTGGCTGGCTCCGAAACTGGCGCGGATGGATCCCACACTGGGCGAATCGCGGTTTTCTAACCCCAGAGAAAAATCTAATGCCTTGGCTTCCTTCAGGGTTAAGCTCAACACACTGCGACCGGGGGCACTGCCTGCCCGCAGTTCCGCTTGCACAGCCGTCAACAAGGGATTGAGTTGCAGCAGTTGCAAAGCCGATTCCAGTCGCCGGATATTCAGCGGTACTTGAGCCGCGAGGAGGATGCGATCGCGCACATACCGCGATCGTAGTCGGGTTAACCCCTTCACCTCCACCCGCTCCACCTGACCCTCCACCACCTGCACCGTAATCACCCCTTGGGTGACATCCTGGGGCGGCAAAAACG
>CAZJZR010000010.1:14015-18868 GCA_964550475.1 uncultured bacterium | reverse complement strand
AGTTCTTGTAGATGCGGTTTTAACCGCCCCTCCCCCAAACGTGAAATACGCCCCTTTTCAAACACCCTCTAAAGTTGGAACTACAAACCAAAACTATAAACTGGAATTACCAACCAAAATTTCTTGGTTAACCCAGCATATAGCAGTTTTCATAAGCATGAGAAACACGATCAACCGACAAAAAACTACGAATAGAGTACTTTAGACTCTTGCCTGCCTCTCATAATATGAAAAGGGTTATGACCAGCTTTTCAAATAGCCGCTAAGATTTACTTTTTTTTAACTTTTGGGGCGAGAGGGAGTGGATTTGTCACGATAATCACAGGTGCCTTTGCGGCATCACAATTGGGGACTGATGAGAGGGGGTAACCCAATGAGTATCGACTACGATCGGTTTCGGGGCGCAAATGATTCATTTCGTAAGGCGGACTACCATAAGTGGCATCAGTCTCAGGCCAAGCAGCAGATTTTGCGATCGCAGCTAGGGTTTAGCGG
Source organism: uncultured bacterium (assembly GCA_964550475.1). Classification (GTDB taxonomy): domain Bacteria; phylum Cyanobacteriota; class Cyanobacteriia; order CAIUCS01; family CAIUCS01; genus CAIUCS01. Next base: position 18,373 of record CAZJZR010000010.1, on the reverse strand, counting down.
CACTTCCACCTCATCGCGACCCGCCGCCTGTCAACAGTGCGCCAACTACCACGGGCGAGCCTATGGCTATAGCCGTGCCACTCGGACTGTACTGATTTGTGGCTTTCATCCCAGCGGCTGGCAGGGCGGTGGAGCCTGTCCAGACTGGCGCGGTGAGGATTAAGTCTGAACAGCCTGTAATACTTGTAGTATAATATTACAAATTCTGTGACGGTTGTACTGATGACCTATTCCTACAACGATGACAACTTCTCCACTGGAAACAACAAATCTCCAGTCCGGGGCTTGCAAGAGTTGTTACGGGCTGGATGGCGACCATTGCATCGGCAATTTGACCTGAATTACCTGTTAGACATCTCCCGCGAAGATACGGCAGAACTGACCCAACGCACCCTCAAACTGTTGAGCAATTTGGCCGATGCCAGTGGTCGCAAGGATTATACGTGGTTCGCCAATTTGTTTAATTTGTTTTCAGAAGACACCCGCTACTACCTAGACGAATACTGGAGCTACATCACCCCCGATCCCCCCTACGCCGATGACACCTATGTGGATGTCTTGAGTGTGGAAACTCCGGTTAAACCTGTATTTAGTCGCAATTATGTGGCGATCGACCACATCTTTCGGCGACTCCGAGAAAGCATCATCCTCAAAATCATCCAGTACCTCGGTAAGCCGGACTTAATTACCCAAACCTATATCGGGCGGCAGTTCTACTTCCCGCCCCAACGGTTTGTCAGTTGGGAGCGGCTGGAAGTGGTCGAAACGGTGTACGCCTACTGGCAAGCGGCGGATGTTTGGCTAGAGGTGGACAACCAAGGCAAGGAGCGGTTGCTCACCCTGATGGCGCGGGACTTGAACCCGCTGGTGCGGAAGGTGAGTTACGGCATGGCGGCAATGCTGAGTGGCTACCAAAGTCGGGTGGGCCAACTGCAAGCCCCGTTCCCCATTCGCAGCTTTCCCAAAGAGATTCAAACCTTTACCGATGCGGTGCAACAGGCGGTGTTGCAGCAGGATCAACTGGCGGTGCTGGTGAGTGGCAAACCGGGCACGGGTAAAACGGTTTGGACGCAGGCGGTAGCGAAGGAAATCTTGGTGCCATTGGGGTACATGACCTTCATCCTCGATCATCAGGCAGTGGAAAACTTTGCCCCACCTCCCTATCTGGAACGGATTTGCCTGATTATCAACGAGGCGGATAATTTGGCGCAAAACCGAGCGATGGAATCAGCGCAATCGAATAACAAGACGGAACACATCCTCAGCTTGTTAGATGGCACGCTCTACCGCAGCGTGACCGATGACTCCACCAGCGCATCCAGCAACCAGTGGCAGCAAAAACTGGTGGTGCTGATGACCTGCAACACAGTCGAACGCCTTGATCCGGCTCTGCTCCGCAAGGGGCGGGTTGATTTGATGTATGAGTTTGTACATCAGTTTGTGTAGAGGTGTGAATGGTGGATAGTGGATGGTGAATGGTGCGTGGTTTGGGGGGGAGAGTTGGCGATGATGAGGGGGATGAATGAGGGACAGGGGTGAAAATAAAGTCCCCGATCGCGTCTGCATTGGTCGCAGTGGGGAACAGTTGCAAGCCGTGTTGCCATGCTGCGATCGCGCCCTTGAATTCAGTGACCTGATTGACTGGTAGCCGGACTGGCAACCAATCCGTGGACAACCCAGCCAGCAACAGATGACTTGACTAAAATTAAGGCAGTTGTGCAGTCGGAGGCAGACGTTTTGGTTCAAGCAACCGAACATTGTCATATTGTCAGAAATGACGAAATTCTCAGTGGTGAACCCATTATCAAGGGTACCCGTACTCCAGTCCGAGCCATTGTAGAACTGTGGCGGTTAGGCGTTGCCCCAGAAGAGATTCCCCAACGGCTTCCCCATCTCACTCTATCCCAAGTATTTGACGCACTCAGCTACTACTTGGATCATCAAGCCGAAATCCATGACTATATTGAGCGCAACCGTATTCCTGACCACCTGATTGATCCGAAAGTTCGGCCAGCATGAGCAATGAAGTGGAAAATCAGCTTCTGTATATCTAGAATCGGCAAAGCTATTCTCAACTCAATAAGCTTCAACTATTGTCGATTTTCTCAATAAGATCGGCAAAATAGCTACTTATTGACATGATGTGTTTATCCACGCAAAGGGGAAATCAGTAAAGTTGCATATTGCGTGAGCTATGGACAAAACCCCCGATCGCGGTTGTGAGATCGGGGGTGATGGTGTGAGGAGATGCAACTTTATAGGTTAAATCGGGATATTAGGAGTGGCTCAATGGCTTATGGTTCTTGGGTAGGGCGATAGCGTCGCCAGAAGTTGATTTGAGTTTGGATGGCATCGCGTTCACTGCTTTGGCTGGCGTAACGCAGTTGGTGGCGGAGTTCCCGGATGATGGTATTGCGTTCGGGAGTAGATTCAAACGTAGATGACATGACGATTGATTCCTAAAATTAGCGGTGGACGTGAAATGAACTGGAGCGCGATCGCGTCAATCTGGTACTAACACTGGCACTGTTAACTGATCGCTGCGGTATCGGCATCTAGAGGATCAGAGATCCAGGGGATCAATAAGCGATGCCCCGATAAACCCGACGGGTGGGGGGGTGAGGCACACTGCTAGCAGGCAGTTGATAGGATGTGTACGGAATCCCGCGATGGGTCGCTCCTTGGACTTCCACCCAGTCCAGCCCTGTGCTGATGGTGGTGGCTTCGTAGGTGGTACCGCGATAGGTCAGAGGCATTTCAGGAACTCCTTAACAGAAGTGAAGGCTTACAGGATTTATAGTCCCGTTTTTTAAGTCACCGCGAAGTGATATTAGTCCGCAAATCTGGTGAGCTTTTAGAAGATTGATGGTGAGGAAAGCGAGTGGAGACGGGTGATCCCGCGATTGCTCTCGTCGTGATCAGCGTCAATAGCTCACCAGCATAGATCACCTGGATGGGGGATGTGGATTGGCTGCATGAGATATCTTCTATTTGCTACCATCCCTCCAATTCTGACTGTCCAACGGGGAAATCCAGTGCTGTCCTGTTCGCCGCAGGACATTAGAGGGGAGCATGGTTGTGTGGATTAACATCGCCCCCTTCCCCTAACGAACCTCTGGGATAGAGAATAGAACAGCATCCATCTAACAATTCGGTTCTGTTTTTCTGAGGATCTAATGGCTTCCAGTGTCGCTACCCCGTCCAGTCGTGCAACCATGACCGCCTTCCCCTTGACAGCAGTGGTGGGTCAAGAAGCCATTAAACTTGCCCTACTCTTAGCTGCTGTCGATCCCCAACTGGGCGGAGTGGCGATCGCGGGTCGGCGTGGTACCGCCAAATCCGTGATGGCGCGTGCCATCCATGCCCTGCTGCCGCCGATAGAAGTCGTTCCCGACACGCTCAACTTCACCCCAGAGGAATGGTTACAGGAACAGGGACTCGCCCCCGACTCGCCGCTCCCCGACTCCCGCATCATCCCCGCCCCCTTCGTGCAAATTCCCCTCGGCATCACCGAAGATCGGTTGGTGGGTTCGGTGGATGTGGAACAGTCGGTGAAATCTGGCGAAACCATCTTCCAGCCCGGACTGTTGGCCGAAGCCCATCGCGGCGTGTTGTATGTGGACGAAATCAACCTGTTGGATGACCAAATCGCCAACCTGTTGCTGACGGTGCTGACCGATGGCCGCAATCGGATCGAGCGGGAGGGGCTGAGCGTTGAGCATCCCTGCTTGCCGTTACTGATTGCCACCTACAACCCCGAAGAAGGGCCGTTGCGGGAACATCTATTAGACCGGATTGCCATCTCCCTCTCTGCCGATATGGTGCTGGGGTTGGATGAGCGAGTGCAGGCGGTGGAGCAAGCGATCGCCTACTCCGCCTCTCCCCAAGTTTTTCTCAGCCACTACAACGAAGAAATTGAGAACCTGAAAACGCAAATCCTGCTGGCGCGAGAATGGCTGAAGGATGTGCAGATCAGCCATGAGCAAATCGAGTATTTGGTCAAAGAAGCGGTGCGGGGTGGCGTGCAAGGGCACCGAGCCGAACTGTTTGCCGTTCGGGTGGCTAAGGCGAATGCGGCACTGGATGGGCGATCGCAGGTAACGGCTGACGACCTGCGGCGGGCGGTGGAATTGGTGATTATCCCCCGTGCCACGATTGTGGAAACGCCCCCAGAGGAACAACCCCAAGCCCCGCCGCCGCCGCCCCCCCCACCGCAACCGGAGGATCAGTCGGAGCAGGATCAGGACGAACCGGAGGACGAGCAAGAGGAGGAACCGGAAACTCCAGAACAGGAACCGCCCGCCATTCCAGAGGAATTTGTCTTCGATCCGGAAGGGGTGATTCTCGATCCCTCCGTG
>CAZJZR010000010.1:2955-13915 GCA_964550475.1 uncultured bacterium | reverse complement strand
GCCCGTAGTTAGAGGGTGTTTAGTCAGAGGGTGCTTGAAAAGTGTCTGGCGGTTAAAACCGCGACTACCCTGCGGGAACGCAAGGCGAACAGTCGCTAGGGCTACATCCGCTAGGGCTACATCAAATAGGGCTTTTTAAACACCCTCTTAGACCTGCGACTCGGAACGAGCACTGCATCAATCCACACTTTTCTAGGCTATGGACTTTAGGTGTTGGACAACCTGGGAAACTGTGGATTGGGCACGGTCAACCTTTTCTCAAGATATTCACAACTAAAGACGATAATGTTGCATAGTTGGGAAAATTAAGGTTACTCATTGGTTACAGGCTGACTCCAACCTGTAATCACCCAGTAAATTTCCCTAAGTATATCTACACCCTTAGCGTCTAACGAAAATGAACTTTCTTGAACAAATGTCAAGAAATTGTGAATTTCCCTTCGCGCCTGCGAAAAGATTTTGGGGGTCTAGAGTTGCAAAGGTCACCTTCAGCTCATCATGGGATTTCCTCGCCTATCCAATGGTTTTACCTAGACCTGATTGCAAGGTCAGATGGCGCGACAGGTAATTTACGGATGAGTTCTCCTGCCATCGTCCGGAATTACACCAGGAAACTACGTATATTTGCATATGCATCGCGGATGCAGTTGAATATGATCATTTCGCAATTAACGCTAACCCGTTGAACCAGAGCATTTTACTTAGCCCTAGTTGCACCGGGATTAAAATTCTTTAGGTTCCGCCAAACCGTTGCTAGCCAAAGGATTATTGCGATTGTTTTGCGGATTATCAACTTTGCTGATTGAACTGTGTATATTGTCTCAGTGATTGTAACCATCTGGTATAGTCAACCAAATTCGGGATATACTGATATATAGTCTTAAGGTAATGATTGGGATCATTGCTTAATCACTGTTCAAGATCACAACCAAAGGAACCCCTCAAATCACCAGCCAGTCTTCGCATAAAGACTACAGTTTAAGATTACAAGGGTAACTGCAACGAGTGATACTCACGGCAGATGGGCAATTCATCAGCAATTAATCAAACGTTAATTATCTAATTAGCATTGACTGTCAGAGCTTACCGTAAGTGGGTTGCCGCAGCCAGTAAACAAGCAGAACCTCAGGCAACTGATATGCATTTGCTCATTCAGTAGACTGGTCTACCTAAGTCTTTGCAGGGAGTAGTTACAGTGGAAAATATTAGGGTTGTCAGCTTCAGAGCCGTCGCGTTAATCTGTATCACCAGCTCGTCTGTGGTGGTAGGGTTGGGGGCTGTGTGCCCCCAATCGGCTCAGGCTAGCTCTTCCGCCACAACCCTGGTTGAACAAGCTGAGTTGTTGTCCCTGTCCCCCAAATCATTGGAAATTGCTAAGGGGTATACACCTCCTAACAATGGCAAGCCCAAAAACGGACGGGGTGCCGGAACTCGCACCTGAGTGGGATCTTGGGATCTAGGGCTGATTAGAGCTGATTAGGGCTTGTTAAGGTCTACTCACGTCTAAAACGTTTTGCTCAACCGGGCACACCCTTCACCTTAATTAGTCCGGAATTAGTCCGGTTAATCGGTTCAAAATTAGTCTGGTGCGCGATGCCAGACTTTTTTGTGGACGATTGTATGTTGTGCCCAGTCAGGATTAGGGTCTGGATAATCAATTCGGTAATGACCGCCCCGACTTTCTTGACGAAATTGAGCACTTTTAAGAATTAGTTCGGCAATTTCTAGCAAATTACGGATTTCGCCCCAAACTCGGATTTGTGACGTTGCCCAGCAGCCATCGCTACCGTTACCACTCCTGTCAATTGCGGCTGCATCAGCGTTGGCGGTGCTGGAATTGAATTGACAGGAGTTTAAATAAACGGCTAAGGGATGCTGGCTGAATGCTTGCTGCCATTGTTCGATTTGGGCGATCGCCGTGGCCATCGTTTCGCCATTCCGACAAATTCCTGCACTTTGCCACATCAATGCCTGAAGCTGTTGGCGTTGCTCGGTTAGAGCGGCCACGTCAATTTCCAATTCACTCAGTTCAGCCAGAGGATGGCGCGAGGGGATCACTGGCAAACTGTCCAAGGACGGCAGATCCGGCAGTTGTAGATGGGCAAACTGGGCACCAAAAACTAGACATTCCAACAGAGAATTGCTGGCTAAGCGATTGGCTCCATGGACTCCGGTACTGGCGGTTTCGCCTAGGGCGTAGAGGTTAGCAATGGAAGTGCTGTTGTCTAAGTTGGTGTCAATCCCCCCCATCCAGTAGTGAGCGGCTGGGGCGACGGGGATGGGGGCTTGGAATACATCAATCCCAGATCTTTGGCAGACTTGAATGATGTTGGGGAAGCGGTGGCGGATGGTGTCCGGGGGAATGGGGCGGAGATCCAACCAGACGTGAGCGGTGGCGGGGTTGGGTGCCGTCTGTTGCAGGTGGGTGAAGATGGCCCGGCTGACCACATCTCTGGGTGCCAGTTCTCCGGCGGGATGGTAGCGGAAGGCAAACCGCTCGCCCTGATCATCAACTAAATGCGCGCCTTCACCCCGCACCGCTTCGCTGATCAAAAAGTGGGGGGCACCGGGTTGGGTCAGGGCGGTGGGATGGAATTGGATGAATTCCAGGTCGCGCAAAACGGCTCCAGCTCGACTGGCGATCGCCACCCCATCTCCAGTACTCAGAGCTGGATTGGTGGTTTGGGCAAACACCTGTCCGCCGCCACCAGTGGCCAATACCACCGCTCTGGCGGGAAGCCAATGCAGGCGATCGCGCCATGCTAAGACCACGCCTTTACAACTGGTTCCATCCCCCGACAACCACAGATCCAGCACAAACGCTTGATCAATCACTTGAATATTGGGGCGTGTCAACACCTGTGCGGTGAGGGTGCTGACTACCGCGCGTCCGGTTGTATCGGCGGCATGGAGCACCCGCCGTTGGGAATGGGCGGCTTCCAGGGTGAGAGCCAAGTTGCCATCGTGGCGATCGAACATGACTCCCAACTGCACCAAATCGGCAATACAGTTTGCCGCATGGGTGGTCAAAAACTCCACCGCTGCCGGATCGCATAGTCCAGCTCCGGCCTTCAGGGTGTCTACCGTATGGAACTGCGGGGAATCCTTGGGATCGATTGCCGCCGCAATCCCGCCCTGCGCCCAATCACTGGCCGATAGAGACAACGTATCTTTAGTAATCAGGCCAACCTGTAGGTGCTGGGGTAAACAGAGCGCGGCGTACAACCCTGCGGCACCTGCGCCCACCACTAAAACATCGTAGCGATCTAGAATTGGCGGGGACGGTGGAACGGAATCAACGGGATCAGTAGACAAAATAGACTACCCAATCAGAAAACTCAACGTTGGGAAATTAGCAATGGGGCGGAGGGGGTGAGCTAGCGCAGATTATTCGCGACATTTGACACGAATAGCTGTAGGGGGACTATTGATGGTTAGGGAATGGTCAAGTGATGCTCAGGGAATGTATAGAAAGACCGGAGCCAGATCGCCAATTGATCCAGTCCGGTTACAAATGGCGCAGGCGAGGTAATCCCCCGCCTGATTGCCAGAAAATCTAACTTTAGCCATCCAAGTGCAGCCAACGGACTGGCACCTGCTGTCATGGGTGATGACTTGATGATGACTGGGTGATTATTTATAGATACCGTTGTTGATGCGATCGTCGCCTTCAATCAAGGCACTATCAGCGGGGGTAACGGTGAACTTGTCCAAGTTGTCCCGCAGTAAATCCTTCTGCTTGTCAGACAATCCGGGGATTTGCAGCACTTCTTCTACCTTGTCGTAGGGAGAATTGGCAATCACCAAGCTAGCTAGCTTGGGATAAAATCCGGGGTACTGACGAAACGCCCGCACATTCGTGTTGTTGAGGTCAATTTTTTGGCCAAATTCGGTGGCCAGTTTGGCATCAACGGCATTTACTTCCACTTCAGTCGCCAGAAAGGTAGGCGTGCCTAAAGTCAAGACATTCAAATTGCCAGCTACCGCTGCCTGGGACAGTCCCAGGGATGTTCCCACAACGATGAATGCAGCAGCAAAAACCATTAATAAACGCATCAGACGTTGCATACCGTGAATAGTCTCCATTGGAAGAATTAAAATCTGTCCACTGCTGTGCTGTTATTGGTGCTGGATTGGCTTGGATCGATGGGATTAATCTCATTGATTAATCGACTAAGTGTAACCGTTCACTCCCCGTCAGGGGAGGAACAAGCGGGCACAGCCCGCAACACTTTTTCCCTGGGGGGATGTGAATGGTTACGACTAAGTAATTGAAATCTACTGAGCACGCACGTTCATATCCCATCCCAATCCCGCAACTGTACTACGTTGAATGGACAGCTAATACCTTATAAATCGCTAAAATATAGGTTATCGCAACGGGTGACCATCCGATAACTCTAAATTCATCTCTGCCAATTTGCAGACATGAGAGCCACTTCCCCACACCATAGTTGCAGTGCGGTTTTTGTGGGTTTATGGAATTCAGCTTACACAAAACCCGTCTGTGTATCGTCGCGGGTTTGATCGTCGGACATCATCAGCTATCAACGGGGATATGAACAGATCACAACCAAAAGACCAAAACCAGAGTCTACTGAGGGCGTTGCTGGATGCTTGCATCCATTTCCACAACGCCTAACACCACATAACTTGGTTATAGCAAAGCATTTTATTTTTTGCAGAGATTATTTTTTGAGTGTTGCTGAATAGCAGGATGAATTGAAACTTCGTTTCAATTCATCCAACTCTTAGCTCATCCTTAAATTCAGCAACGCCATAAATTCAGCAACGCCATTTTTTGCAGAGCAACGTTTTGAGCCTTGGGTTAGCCTCCCCTCACGCTAATACCACTTGCAAGGCGGCGATGAGTTGATCAACGCTGTCCTTGCGGCTGTTGTAACCCATCAAGCCGACACGCCAAACTTTTCCGGCCAGTTCACCCAAGCCACCACCGATTTCGATGTTGTATTCGGTCAGGAGTTTGCGGGCGATCGCCTTTCCATCCACTCCGTCTGGAATTCGCACGGTGGTCAACGTGGGCAGGCGAATGGCGCGATCCACATGCAACTGAAGCCCAATCCGTTCCAACTCAGCCCACAGATACTCGGCATTGGTTTGGTGTCGCTGCCAACAGGCGGCCAGCCCTTCCTCTGCCACCAGCCGCAACGCTTCCCGCAGGGCGTAGTAGAGGTTAATCGGCGCAGTGTGATGATAAACCCGTTCACTGCCCCAGTATTTTTGCAACAAAGTCATATCCAAATACCAGTTGGCGACCTTGGGCGATCGCGCCTGCAACTTGGCTTGGGCACGGGCACTCATGGTAAACGGTGACGCTCCCGGTGGACACCCCAACCCTTTTTGGCTGCAACTGTAGGCCAAATCCACACCCCAGGCATCCAAATAAATGGGCACTCCCCCCAAACTGGTTACCGTATCCACCAGTAACAGACAATCGAACTCGCGGCACAAATCACCCACACCCTCCAAGGGTTGTCGCGCTCCGGTAGAAGTCTCAGCATGTACCAAAGCCAGAATTTTAGGCCGATGGGTGGTGAGGGCGACTCGCAACTCGTCCAACCCAAACACCTCACCCCACGGTTTACTGATGGTCTGGACTGTCGCCCCATAGCGACCTGCCATATCAACCAAGCGATGGCCAAAATACCCCGTCACCCCCACCAGTACCGTATCCCCCGGTTCCACCGAATTAGCCAGGGTTGCCTCCATCGCCGCCGTGCCAGTACCGCTGACGGCAATGGTTAGGTCATTCTCCGTTTGCCAGACATATCGCAGCAAGGATTGGATCTGATCCATCAATTCCAAAAAAGCTGGATCGAGGTGTCCCACAGGTGAAGTATTCATCGCTTGCAAAACTGCCGGATGGGCGTTGGAGGGACCCGGCCCCAACAACAGACGATTCGGAACGGCTAAAGGCGACAGGGAGAGACGTTGCTGGGAATTAATTGCAGGGGTAACAGACATAGGTCAGCTTCAAGGGTGCGGGGATCACGTCAGGCAGAGTGATTGGAGAATGCATCGTACTGCCGATTGGGTGGTGCTAAATAGCAGGGTGAATTGGAACTTCGTTCCTATTCATCCAACTTCTAATTCATATCCTGATTCAGCAACACTGCCGATTGAGATAATTTTAGGGGATGAGGGGATGGGGCAAGGCGCGGGGATCGCCACTAGGGGGTATAACAGTTACAGTTCTTAAGCTTTTTTTTGGCTAACTAGCTCTTTTCATGGTTCCAGACACCCCTTAAATTTGTTCATACTGAAGACAACGGTTATGGGGAAGCCACTATGTTAGGCCGGTCACTTAAACAATTAGCGACAAAAGTGAATCCCGCCGTGGTGGTGCTGCTGTCAGTTGGAGCCTGCGCCATGGCGTTGGCGTTGGTGTCCCGCTGGTATCAAATCGACATTTGGATTAGTCCTGTTGTGCCCAACGCCAGCCTTTCACCAGAGGTTGGCACATCCACAGGTCGTGCTGGCACTGATGCATCGCCTGGGCGACCTGTTCCAGACCCAGGGTTGCAGATTGGGACTGCACCAAGAGCCAAATGGTTGAGTTTAGCCACACCGACGTTACCGCCACCCGTGGACGCGATCGCCCCATTGCGAGTCAGCAACCAAACTGACCATCCCTTGCGGGTAGCAGTATTGTCGAAGCGATCCACCACCACTGGATCAACCCCCTCGTCTGATTCCACCGCGTCCTCCAACCTAGAACCGTTCCACTGGGACTTCGCTCCGGAAGAAGGCAGCATCAAAGGCTTAGTCCTGTCGCTGCCAGAGGGAGATTTGTCGTTACAGGCTGGGGATGTGGTGATGGCCTTTGCCCAGGATGGTTCGCGGCGATATTGGGGCCCCTATGTGATCGGTGAAACCAACCTGCCTGCCTGGAACGATAAAACTACTGAGTGGGTACTGATCGTCAAATAAGCTGATTTCCAAGCATCTTCACTCAGGTCATAGGCCAACGGATTTGCCATAAATGGGAACTCTCAGCTTGATTACTTTGCTCAGGGGTTGTTTGCAACGGTCGCTAGCAGGTTGATGGTTCCTGCGCTCCGCGTCGGCAAAATCAACTTTTGCCCCAGACACTCAGGGGAGATGCCGCAGACGGTGCGGTAGCGTTAGTATTGTCTTACCTGTAAATCACCTGCGAGGGGACTTGAAACCCTGCGACGGTGTTTGAAAAGTTGCTGGCGGTTAGTTGTCGCCGCCTGCGGTAGTGCGAGTTGTGTAGCCTTTGCGACTGTTCGCTTTGTGTCTATAACCGCCAAACAGGTTTCACACGCCCTCTGATGGAACTGCTGAACGATTGCGATCGCTTGCTAGAATTGGTAAACATTGCAATTGAGCTGAAACGCTAGGGATTTACTGCTTTACAGCAATAGCAAAATTGATTAGGGGAATTCCAACTATCAAGCCTGTCAAAACTGTCAAAATTACTGGGTATACCAATTGCACAATCATTTTGATCTGATTGATCTGATTTGAACTGAATCGCTGTGACTGCTGGGAAGCCATTTAGATCAACCCTTGGTCTACAGTCAGCCTTAGAGCCTGGTTTAAAAGTTGATTTTGCTGTCTTCAAGACAACAGAAATCAACTTTTCTAACTATATGCTCTAACTATATGCAGTCGATATAGCAATCCGAATCAACCACGAACAGGCAAGGGGCTTAAGCCCCTTGTTCGGCAAGTTGAACAACTAGCGTTGTCTGTAACTCAGTTGGGAGTGTTCTATCCGTCCATTAAATTGCTAGATGGCGGCACGGTTAACCTGGAGAAAATCGGTCTGAATCAGCAATATTCTGCATTCCCTATGTGGAAACGCCCAATTTAGCTGTATTTCATCTGCGCTAATAAACGAATAACTAATTAATAATTTCAACGATTCAATTAATTAGTTCCATCAAATCGTGGATTTATCATCTTCAGGGTCAATACTACCTTTTTTCGGAGATGGCTGATTAGGGTAAATAATGATAAATAATGATTAGGTTGAATAAATTTAATGTGTCGCTAAATGGCTCAATTTACACCTATTCAATCTTGCACCTATTCATCACCTAAACAATCATTTCCCAAGGTAGCGGTTTTATGTGTCGCTAGCTTGCTAATACGGTAATGGATGCTTTAACTATCCTCATTGTAGGAGACTCCCAATTTCTACCTGTTGTGCAGGAATCAGTGACGCTGCTTGACGCTGCTAATACAGTTGATACCGTCGCAACCCCTCGAGAAGCATGGCAAATCTTTCAGCAGCAAAAGTCCCATGTGTTGATTGTGCAAGCCAGCCAAACTGGTGGATTGGACTTGTTTAGCTTAATTAAGGGGGAAAGTCGCTTCGGTTGGACATACTGCATTTTGGTGGATCAATTATCCGAACTGAGTGACAGTCATCGGGATAGTCATTTAATGTTGCAGCAACAACTGGTGCAGCGCATGACCCAAGCATTGCAAAAAGGGGCAGATGCCTACGTTTGGTTAGTGGATGAGGCATCAGTCAACCCCGATGATTTGCCTGATACAGGTGGTTGCAATGCCGTGCAGCTTAATGGTGCATCTGTCTCAGCCCAACCTCTGCTGCAAGCTCAGGTGCAGGTGGGGTTACGCTTGGCGCGTAATCATCAAGAGTTATTACGGACTAATGATGTCTTGTCCTCCATGGCTTTGCTCGATCCACTCACGGAGTTGAGCAATCGTCGGGCACTGGAGTGGGAATTGCCGCGCCAAATTCAGCGATCGCGGGAACGCTCCCGTCCCCTCAGCTTGATCATGCTCGATGTCGATTACTTCAAGCGAATTAATGATACCTATGGGCATTTAGTCGGGGATGCAGCCTTACGTCTATTGTCGGCGCGGTTACGGCATCATTTACGGTTTCATGATTCCCTCTTTCGCTATGGTGGCGAGGAATTTTTAATTATTCTCAGCAGTACCAGTCATGAGGATGCGATCCATGCGGCTCATCGGCTGCTGACGTTAGTGCGAGAGCAACCGTTTGCAGTCGATGATAAAACCAGTTTGGGCATTACAGTCAGTATGGGGACAGCCTGCTTGTTACCCAATGATGATCCACGCGGGATTAGCTTAATTCGACGGGCGGATCAGAATTTGTTGCGAGCGAAAACGGAAGGGCGCGATCGCGTCATCAGTGCTCCAGACGATGACAACCAGCAACATTCCCAGTCTCGACGGTCTAATCTTCAGGTGAGGCGATAGATGACCGCAATACTTTTGGTGTTCCACGGCAGTCGGGATGCCCGTCCCCAACAGGCCATGAACCAACTAGCAGAGTGGATGCGGATTCGATTGGCTGAGCGGTATATCACCCCCGCTTTAGTGGACACAGCCACGCTGGAGTTGGGCGAGTTGACGTTGAGTGAGCAAATCCAGCGGTTCAGCGATCGCGCCCGCTGCCTGGGACTAGCTCATCTGCACATCCTCCCCCTATTTCTGCTTGCGGGCACCCACGTCATGGAAGACATCCCCGCCCAAATTGCGATCGCCCAACAACAACTCGGATCGAACTATACCCTCAATCTGCTGCCCCATCTCGGTTGCCATCCCGCCTTTGCTCAGGTTGTCCAACAACACTTACTCGACCACACCCCCCAACGCTGGGTTCTGCTGTCCCACGGTAGCCGTCGTCCCGGTGGCAACCAATCCGTGATTGACTTAGCCACTCAACTGAATGCGGTTCCGGCATTTTGGGCGGTGCCCCCCGCATTAGATACACAAATTACAGCTCTTGTAGAGGCGGGATATTATCATATTGGCATCATGCCCTATTTCCTGTTCCCTGGCCGAATTTTGGATGCGATCGCGGCGGCGATCGCCCAGTTACAAGCAGACTTGAAGCAACGCCTTCCCTCACTACAATTGGAACTCGCCCAGCCAATTCAAGCCACTCCAGCATTAGCCGATTTATTACTCTCTCAATTTGCTCGCAGTCAATCGGAATTGATTCAGACCAAAGATTGATAGATTTGAGCCGTTTGCATGGCGCATTTATCCCACGAAAATAGCTGTAATTGTTGATAGCCAGCCGCGATGTAATGGGCTTTGAGCGAGTCGGAATACAATAATCTTTCCATGGCATTCCTCATACTATCAATCGCGTAAGGATCGCATAATAAGGCGGCTTCCCCAACTACTTCTGGTAATGAACTAGATTCACTACAAATCACAGGGCATCCCATCGACATCGCTTCTAAGGGTGGTATGCCAAATCCTTCATATAGGGATGGATAAATAAATGCTTGTGCATTTTTATACAAATGTGCTAATCGATCATCATTTCCGGTGATGTAAATTACTTGGGATTCAGCCAGACCTAATTCCTTAAAATATTGATAATCAGATTTGTTCAATGGCTCTCCGCCAAAACAAATGATTTTAAAGTCTGATTTCAATTGCGAAGATGCGGCAAAGGCGGCTAGAAAACGATTGAAGTTTTTGTATTGATATCGACTGCCTACATACAAAATATATGGAAATGAAAACGGCGATCGCTTCAGATCAAACTGCTCGATTGGCTTGGTCGTCTGCAATCCATAACCAAGGTAAACAACAGATACTTTAGCAGGATCCAATGGATAAAAATTTAATAAATCATTTCTGGTATTTTGCGAAATACAAATAATATGATCAGCTTGACTGATGGCCAGTTTTTTTTGATCTAAAATATATCGATATTTTGAGGCAAAAGAGTCAATGAATTTTTCATGAATCATATCATAAACAGTTAATACTGTCTGTGGCGAAGCTTTTCCTATATCTTGCTTGATTGACAGGTTGGCATAATATGTGTGGTGAATAATATCAGGAGTCGATTGACCTAAAAAATACTTAAAAAAACCAGCATTTAATCGTGTGAAGATCCCAATGGTTTTTTGATGTATAAGTGGTCGAGGTCGCCCTTTGACTAGACTCGGAT
>CAZJZR010000010.1:0-2855 GCA_964550475.1 uncultured bacterium | reverse complement strand
CCAATGGTTTTTTGATGTATAAGTGGTCGAGGTCGCCCTTTGACTAGACTCGGATGAATAGTTTTTAAATATTGATTAATATATAAACCGGCTAAAATCTGAATATTAAACTGATCCCGACAAGCATCACTATAGTTTAATCCAGAAATCAGTTCAGAAAAATATCGGGATACACCTCCATACAATTGCATCGAGAAGATCTGATGATCATAAATCAGATTAATCATTTTCCTGGGAGGTTAGTCTTGATGTGAATTAATTTCGATTGATTGATTAGACAAATATTCAGAATCATCTAAGGTTTTAGATGGCAACCAAAGCCGTAAGCAATTTGATAATAATGGTGACAAGGCTTTACTTGTAATTAATTTGCCAATTAATGGATGTAGGGACTGACTAGAAAACAAATGGATGCCGTTAAAAGAACAAAATTTTAGACCTAGTTTTGCCGCTATGATTTTTAAGGTCTTCGGTTGATAGAAGGTAATATGTTGACCTGTATTAAATGCATAGTATGCCCAGTCTAAGTTGGGTGGGTTTTCAATAAATAAATCCGTAGAGAAAATCAGTGTTTTGCTATTACTGGCTTCTAGATGTTGCTGGATAAATGCAATGGGTGTGTGGATGTGTTCTAGTACTTCAAAGGCTGTAATCGCTGTAAATGCTGACTGAGCTTGACTAGCTGTAAATCCTTTAGCAAAAATGTTGGGACAATGGGGATCTGACCAATAAAAATCAAAGCCTTTATCTCGCATTAAGCGAGTTAGTAGCCCATAACCACCACCAATATCTAAATAATGCCCTTTGTTACCAAATAACGTAAAAAGTAAACAGCTCAGTTTATCAGCAATCAACAGATTGCGTTGGACTAATCCTGTGTCTACATCCGCGATCGCAGAACTATACGCTTCCTCTAACCAGTAAGGTGTTTCCGTTTGCAGCAACCCACAGGTCGGGCAGGAAAAATAGTTAACGTGATGCCGTTGGAGAATAGTTCCAGTAAAACAGTAGTTTCGCTCAGTTGCACAAACTGGGCATGGTTCAACCATCTGATGCAACGATCCACTAGACAATAATTTTGGACAAGACTGGAACGTAACCGTACACATCCCCCCAGATGAAACGTCTTGGGGCTAAACCCACTTTTCCACTGACGGGGCGTGAACGATTACGACTTGAACAGTATATAGCGGTTTTCAGAATCATCAGGAACAGTGGAAACCTATTTTAACCAGGGGTTTAAGTCTCTGGTCTGTCCCTCGTAAATGTGAAAAGGGCTATATAGGCGGCGGTGATGTGGGCGATGCCACTCCTGCAAACACCTATACCACTTCTAATCCTAATAACTGGAAAATATCCTGTTCAATCATCTGCAACTGTTGACCGTAATCAGGATGATTTGGATCGGTACTTAAAACTTGATGCGATAGAGCCAATCGTTCCAAATTCAGAATCAACTGCTGCATTGACACACCAGTGTCATGAAACTGGTAAATATCCTGTTCTAGACGATCTAAAATCGCTCTAGATGGATCATCGACGACTTTGCCATCAACTATCTTGCTAGTCTGAGCGATCGCTGATGGAGCTATCCGTAGGCGATCGGTATTTTTAGCAATCATCCGTCTAATGTAGCTATGAATAACGGGAGATAGATGCGGTACTAGTGTGGCTTTGGGTTGGGCATCCAAAGAGTTGAGGTAAGTTAACACAAGACAGTCAGGCATAGGGGGGAATGAACAGGTATGGTTCCTGCCAATACTGGACTAAGCGTGTCTAAGCAAATGTGTGAAGGATGTGGATTATTACCGGATAGATAACTATTCACAATATGTAACTATTCACATTCCTTTGAGTAAAGGGAATTGCGGGCTACACCCGCTGGATTCAGGGAGGAGTGAATGGTTACCCTTACACAATTTCAGGTCACCTTAAAATCGCCCTTTTTATTGTTCGATCAACCTTTTAATTGACGAGACGACGTAACCGTGGACATCCCCCTATAAGAAAAGTGTTGCGGGCTACGCCCGCTTATTCCTCTCCTGACGGGGAGTGAACGGTTACGAGACGACAATCGATCTGATGAATGGTTCGGTGACGAGATTGATTTCCGCGCAGGTAAAACCAACCGTCTAGCCACTTTGCCAACACCCTCTAAAACAACCTAAAAAACTACTGGTGAGATTCCCAGAGTGAGCACCGTAGTCAAAAAGCCTTATGTAAATATCCTTGAAGTCAAACAATCTCAAGGCAAAAATCTAAATAAATTGACATCTAAATCACCAAGCCACTTCCCTGACAGTAGGGATTTGAAACTTGAGAACATGAACTTAAGAATATGAATTTATCGAATTATTGGATTTAGATGTGTCACAGATTACACAAACAGACAGTCTATTCCAACAAGTTTGATTGGATTTAATCATGTATGGTAACCGCCAATTGTAAAAAAGTCGGGAATATTTCAAGACTGGGAACAGCGGCAGTTTACAACAATCTGTAACAAATGGATGTAAGCGAAGTCGCTTGGTTATCGACGGCGTGCTTTTTCCGCCTATGCGGTGATAGATGTGCGGTGATAGGTGTGCGGTGATAGGTGTATCGTCCTAATTCTGATGTGGTGCTAAGTGATTGGACTTGCTCTATTAAGCCAAAAACTATTCAGCCAATAAACTCAGTAGATCGAAAACATAGACATCTTTACTAGACCTCTTGCAAATTAGGTTCTACGCTGCCAAGCCTTCCCCACCCTTCGGGAAGAGCAAAGCTCTACATCCCCCTTTCTTGTAGCTTGCTTCTCGAAGAGTATGCCCCTTGGGCTATACCCCTTCTCCCAATTTGGGAGAAGGGGAGCC
>CAZJZR010000009.1:0-19176 GCA_964550475.1 uncultured bacterium | reverse complement strand
ACGCAGATGAGCGTCGGTTCCGTACCAGTTCTTGGCGGAGTTGCTCCCCCATCGCTTCTAACCATTTCAATGAGGTGGTCTCTGCTCTAGATGCGTGTTTGGCGGAACATACGGGTGAATACGTCCGGTTGTTGGGCATTGATACCCAGGCCAAACGTCGCGTTTTGGAAATGGTGATCCAAAATCCTACGGGGCAGCCTGTGACAGTTAGCTCAGCCCGTGTGGCGGCTCCTGCCAGCGGTGGTGGATTTGCGCCCAGCTCCAATGGTGCCGCTCCCGCCAGCCTCACCGATCAAGTGCGGCAATTCGTCTCCCAGGGCTATCGCATCAGTGCGGAATATGCTGATGAACGGCGGTTCCGCAACAGTTCTTGGCGTACCTGTGCTCCCATTACCGGCAGCCAAGTTGGCGATATTGTGGCCTCGTTGAATGCTTGCCTGTCGGAACATGCGGGTGAATATGTCCGCCTGATTGCCACTGATACCAAGGCGAAGCGGCGGGCAGCGGAAGTGTTGATTCAACAGCCCAGCGGCCAACCTGTGACCTCAGGCGGCGGCAGTGCCGCGCGGGCAACGGCTCCAGCAGGTGGCAGCTATACCCCAGCCCCAGCTAGCAATGGTGGCGTATCCAGCAGCAGCCTCAGTGCCGATGCGGTGGATCAAGTGCGGCAACTGTTGGCACAAGGGTACCGGATTAGTCTGGAGTTTGCTAACGAACGCCGGTTCCGCAACAGTTCTTGGCAAAGTGCCCCCGCCTTGCAAGCCAACCAGTTGAGTAGCGCGATCGCCGCGATCGAGTCCTTCGTATCGGAACACAATGATGAATACGTCCGCTTGCTGGGCACCGACACCAAAGCCAAGAAGCGGGTCACCGAAGTGTTGATTCATCAGCCATCGAAGGGATAGAGCGTTGTGGGTAAGGATATTCGGACGGTTCGACTACGCTCACCGTCCGAATACCCTACCCCCCATCACTCATCACTTACCACTCATCACTTACCACTCATCACACCCGTGATCAATGACTCTGCCGTTGCAATTACCATCCACCCAACATCAAGCCCGAATTGTGGGTGATGTGGTGATTGCACCCAGTGCCGCGATCGCGGCGAATGTTTTATTACAAGCCAATCCCGGTTGCCAGATTGTGATTGGTGAGGGGGTTTGTATTGGCAGTGGCTCGGTGATCCATGCCCACAAGGGGGCGATCGAATTGGAGCAAGGTGCTAGTTTGGGCACCGTAGTTTTGTTATTTGGCCAGGTAAAAATTGGCGAAAATGCCTGCATCGGTACAGGCACCACTATTTTTAATGCGACGGTAGAAGCGTTTCAAGTCATTCCCGCCAATTCATTAATTGGCGATACCAGTCGCAATTTGTCGCCGGAAGAGCAGGTGGAACAGGAAACTGTGGCCAAAGCTCCCGCGCCCAACCCCGTCCAGCCTACGCCACCCCAACCCCGCAGCCAAACCGATATCGGCCAAGGAACATCAACGGCGGAGGACTCAGACGAGGACTCTGACTCTGCATCCAGTCCTGCCGCCGCACCTGTCCCTGCCCAATCGCAAGCATTGGTCTATGGCCGCAACCACGTCGCACATCTGATGAAAACCCTCTTCCCCCACAGTCGCGGTTGATGCAGCGCGATCGGTGATAACGGGTTTAAGGCATTTAAGGCATTTAAGGCATCTTTGTGATAGTTCTAATGTAACCGTTCACTCCCCGTCAGGGGAGGAACAAGCGGGCGTAGCCTGCAACACTTTTCTTATGGGGGGATCTGAACGGTCACGTTTCTAAATGGTTGGATATTTTCTAATAAAATCGCCCACCCTCAGCCTAAGCAGGGGTGGGCGATGCAGGTTCTTTGTGGCTCAACCGGATCTGGATTAACTAGAAATCCGGTTTCTTCAAGAAACCGGGTTTCTGCCACAACCTTATGTGTTATTGGAAGTTCCGGAGACACCGATTAACGGTCTACTGAACCCATGATTACGTCAATGCTGCCGAGGATGGCGACAATATCGGCTACCTTCATCCCGCGCAGCAGTTGGGGCAGGACTTGCAGGTTGTTGAAGTCCGGGGCGCGGATTTTCCACCGCCAGGGGAAGACGTTATCATCGCCGATGATGAAGATGCCCAGTTCACCTTTGCCGCTTTCCAGACGGACGTAATGTTCGCCTTTAGGAATTTTGAAGGTGGGAGCCAGTTTTTTCCCTTGGTATTGGTAGTCAAATTCATTCCACTGGGATTTGGCACCCTCCGCCATTCGCTTGGCTTCCAGGTTTTCGTAGGGGCCACCGGGTAATCCTTTGAGGGCTTGGCGAATGATCTTGACGGATTCGCGCATTTCCCGCATCCGCACCAGGTAACGGGCGAGGCAGTCGCCAGCGGTTTCCCACTGTACGTCCCAGTCAAAGTCGTCGTAGCACTCGTAGTGGTCTACCTTGCGGAGATCCCACTTCACGCCAGAGCCGCGCAGCATTGGCCCCGACAAGCCCCAGTTGATGGCATCGTCACGGGTGATTGTTCCCACCCCTTCCACCCGGCGGCGGAAGATTGGGTTATCGGTGACCAGCCGTTCGTACTCATCTACCTTGGGGAGGAAGTAGTTACAGAAATCTTCGCACTTATCCACCCAGCCATAGGGCAGGTCAACGGCTACGCCGCCAATCCGGAAGTAGTTGTTGTTGATTAAGCGCATCCCTGTGGCCGCTTCCCACAGGTCGTAGATCATTTCCCGTTCCCGGAATTGGTAGAAGAAGGGGGTTTGGGCACCCACGTCAGCCAGGAAGGGGCCGAACCACAGCAGGTGGTTGGCGATTCGGTTCAGTTCCAGCATGATGACGCGGATGTAGCTGGCGCGCTTGGGCACCGGGATATCCGCTAGTTTTTCGGGTGCGTTGACCGTAATTGCTTCATTGAACATCCCCGCTGCATAATCCCAACGGCTAACGTAGGGGATGTACATGATGTTGCTGCGGTTTTCGGCAATTTTCTCCATGCCGCGATGGAGGTAACCGATGACGGGTTCGCAGTCGATGACGTTTTCGCCGTCTAGGGTGACAATCAACCGCAATACCCCGTGCATGGAGGGATGGTGCGGCCCCATGTTCAAAACCATGGGTTCGGTTTTGGTCTCAATGATTGGCATAGGTTAGCGATCGCGGCCCCAGGGATAGGTGTTTACTTTATCGCAGTCCACTCAAGTGAATTTAATTATAGAAGAGTGGGGGCACTCAAACTGTAGAGTGAATAACCCATCTAATGGTAGACCGTCTACTTGTCAATTTGTCGATTAGGACGGTTGAAGTTATTTATAGATCACCTTATGTTTCCCTATGGGATCGTCGCATCACAGTTTTTTAGGCTGGTTAGCTTGGATGATTTGCGACATTTTACCTGTAAATCCCCTAGCGACCCTGGCGGACTTGGTTGGCTTGGGCTAAGGCTTCCTGCTGGTCTTGCGCGTTACCCTGTTGTGCATACAGTCGAGCGGCTTGTTGAAAGTCTGCGATCGCCTCTGGTCTACGCCCTAAACTGCGATAGGCAAAGGCACGATTGCGGTAGGCATTGGCATAGGTGGGTTGAAGTTGGATGGCGGCACTGTAGTCAGTGATCGCCGCATCCAGTTGATTGACCTCGTGGTAGGCTACGCCGCGATTGTTGTAACTACTGGCATCATTGGGATTAAGGGCAATGGCTTGGGTGTAGTCAGCGATCGCCGCCTGCCGATCGCCTTTGTCGTACTGCACATTACCACGTTGGTAATAGGCGACAGCAGTTTCAGTGCTGCTGACTTTTTGGTCAATGATTTTGGTGTAGTCGGAGATCGCTCCGGTGTAGTCCTTCTGCCTGCGCCGTTCTGCCGCTTGCTCTAGCAAGACGCGCGGATCTACGGGTTGAGAGGAGCGGGACAATAACATCGCAATGTTGTAAACCGCGATCGCGACAAAGACAAAACAGGTCAACCCCACCGCAAACAAAATCCCCTTGACCACCGGGGACATCTCCTTCTCTTTTCCTTTTACAGGTTGGGTGGGTTGAGACTCTGGGCTAACTAATTGGGTGCCCCCTGGTGTTACTGGTGGCTGTTCCTCTCGGAGCTTTCCAGCAGTCGATGGTGGTGCAGTAGCCTGCACATCCGGCATCGCTCCCTGTGGTGGCGGACTCGCACCTGCTCCCCCCGCTGGCGATGCCGCCGTATAGTTAGCCGGGAGATAAACGGGGATTAGATTAGGGCCATTAGACAGATTCCAGGGGGAACCTGCCATGGGTTGATGAAAGACGACACTGGGACTACCCACTGGATGACCGAGCGGATTTGCACCAAGAGGCTTGGCATCAGAGTCCAATGATGCAGTGGCAGCGAGAGGTTCTGCTTGGGACGAGGAACCATCAGCGGTTGGGTTGGGCTGGGCTGCATCAGTCCCGAGGATCAGGGTTTCTGCAACTTCTTGCTCGGGTGGTGGCCCCGTCACATCGTTTGGCTGAACTTGCGAGGGGGTTATGGTGGTTTCCGACTGGGAGGACGATGGTGTGGCTTGGGAAGGGGCAGTTGGTTCGGCGATCGCGGGACTCCGGTGTGCCATGGCCGGATTCTGTTGCGACGGCGACACTGGAGTGGCTGGATCGGTATTCGGTGGATAGATGTGGTGGGGTGGTTGGGATAAATATTGTGCCAGCAAGCGGGCTTCCAGCTTACGCACATCCTCATCCCGCAACCCCAAAATTTGCTGCAAGGATGCCAAACCTGTGCGGGCACCATCGCCCATTGGATACTCCCGATGAATCACTGTAGCAAAAGTCTGTTCGTACTGCCGTAACTTACTCTGATAGTCCTCCACGTCTGCCTTCACCCGTTTTTCAATTGGTATGATGTCGTCTGGGCGTAGTCGCAAGCTCTGTCGCAACCAGCGTAATTCAGCCGTATGGCTACTGCTCAGGGGGTATGTTTGTCGGCAATAGTCAACTAAGGTTTGTTCGTACTTGGCTAGCTTGGCGCGATAGTTTTGATAGGGCTGGAACACCTCTGCTTCGATCTGGGTAACAGTTTCTGCTGATAGATCTAACCCTTGTTGAATCACCGTCAGGGCTGCCCGTTCACTAGCCGAGATCTGGCCATTTTGCTCCCGATACTCTACCTCTTGGCGATAGATCAAGCCGGGATCAGCGGTGGGCGCATGGGCAATGACGATTTGAGTCGCACCATTCTCCCCAAACAGTTCGGGGCTAATTGCCGGATCAACGGCCTGCGATCGCTTCTTAGCATAGCGATGCCATTCTGCAATTACAACTTGGCCATCCCGATCCCAATCAGCGGCTCCCGTGGCTAAACCCTGCATCAGGTAATGGATATAGGCAGAAGGTAAGCAAGGTTCTGGATTAAACAAACTATGACCAAGGGTCAATGCCGTTAAAATCACCCGACCTGTGCCGCCTAATTGGTGTTGATAATCAACCGTATCACTGGCATAGGGTAAAGATTCTGCCGCACCACTGAGATAACCATCTAAAACTATAATTTGGCGATGCGATCGCCCACTGTCAAGCACCTCTTTGATAAAACTAGCATTCACTGCCGTGGATTTCACCAATCCACCCTGTTCATTTTTGCGCGTAATCCGATTACTTAAATACAAATTGACATGACGATCAATGACGCAATGTCCTGAAAAGATCAGTAACCCTAAATCGTTAATTCCCATTCCCCGAAATCTTTCTTCGATCGCCTCTTCCATGGCTTGGCGATCCGGATCGATTAACACATCAACCCGATCAAATCCCCCCAATTTTTCCTGCTGCAAAACCTTCGCCATGGCAGCTAAATCAGTGGCGATGGGAGATGGTGTTGTAGTATCGGGCTTATAACTACTGACCCAAATTAACAAGGCAACTTTCGTCATTGGGTAGTATTGAACTGGAATTGACCCTGGGGCATTGGGAGGAGTGCATGGACTTGAACAATAACAGTAACAGATTAGTCTGAAAGTTTAGGCAATCTCAGTAGATCGAAAACATAGACATCTCTGCTTAGTTTCAGGGTTGTTGTGGGGGTGGCAAAGCCGCCCCCACAACAACCTTTTCGATCTACTGAATCTGTAAAGTCATGCAGAATATAGCTGTTTGCCAGCAACTGAAAGACACTGACATTCTTTGAACAACAGGCGTAAGTATTCAGGTAGCCGAATCTAGGGCGCGGAAACCGCGCCCCTACACACCAAACAACAGATGGCATTGTAGGGGTTGGGTTTCCCAACCCTTTTAGATCGAGCAATCAAGCGTTGATCAACCTGAATAGTTACCAACGGGCTTTAGTCCCTTGGTTGTCTCTCGCTCAGATCAAAAGAGCTATAACGCATAAAGAGCTAGAACGCATCATAAGATCCTATTTCAGTTTGTTTATTTTGCTGAACGAATTGAATTCCCGGATGGTAACCGTTCACTCCCCGTCAGGGGAGTGAACGGTTACGATGCCGCTATCTGAATGCTCGACCTACCAATTCGACCTACCAATTCGACCTACCAATACCAATAAGGGGGGCAATCCCCTTGCCTATGCGTTATGTATAACACTTTGCATATTTATGAAACACAGCGCAAGGTTCTGACTGGGTAGAGGGTTACTTGGTCAGACCATCGTCCACACCACCCCAAACGGGTATACTGGGGTTGACGGCGGCAAGGCAGGTATGAATTGATACTTGTTTTGCACCTAGGCAACAGACTGATTGGCCGCAGACTGATTGGACAAGGTGGGCAGTCAGCTAGGTAAAACTCGGTGTCGGCTGAAGCGTACTGATAGACAAGCAAATTGCAGAATTAACAGGTAGGGTTGATCGGCTATAGCCCTTTGTGCTGTGGTGAGGGACAAACAAGGGGTTTAAGCCTCTTGTGCCCACGGTTTTAGCGTCCTTCAGTTGCCTTCAGGGCCGCAAAAGTCAACTTTCCGGGTAGGTTCTTAGTCGCGTGTCAGGTTAGATTGGTTGGATATAGTCAATCTTAAATAACCCTTTTGAGCCGTAACCGTTCACATCCCCCATGGGAAGAGTGTTGCGGGCTACGCCCGCTTGTTTCTCCCCTGACGGGGAGTGAACGGTTACTTTGAGCCTGCCCAATGGAGGGCAGGCGCGGGGGCAATGCCCCTACGGTTTTCCGGATGTTTCGGTAAATTGTCATGAATAATGCAGGTTCGGTGCTTGGAGCCGAATTGATTCCTCAACCCACACTTGATCGAACACTAGGGCAAGAGCTTTTCCACCTTGCAGCAACCATTCCCAACCTCCAAAATGAGTCGTTCTGTATCCTGCTCTGAGACGAGTCAACTCTCGCTGTATCTGCAACCACTTTCGCTGTCCCTTGATCCGCATACCCCTCTGAAAGCCGCGATCGCGGCCATGGCTGAGGCACAGGTGAGCCGTGCATTGGTGATCTACCAGGGCAAGTTGTTGGGGTTATTAACTGAGCAGGATATTTTCAAGGCGGTGGGTCTCCACGCCACAGGCACCCTGGGCTTACTGGACAATGTACCGATCGCCGAGTTGCTGACCACCAATCCAGTTACCGTTCCCCAAGCGCGTTTAGGGGAAATCGACTATATCTTGCAACTGTTCCAAGACACGCAGTTACCGGAGTTACCCGTCGTCGATGCTCAAAACACGGTGGTCGGTATGCTGACGGCTCAAGCGGTGTACCGGGTGTTGGGGCAATGGCAACAGGAACAGGCCGAGGCACGGGTACAAGAGGTTTCCCAGGAATTACACGCCATCTTCATGGCCTTACCCGACTTGTTTTTTCGGCTGTCCATGGACGGCACGATTCTGGATTACATCACCTGTCAGCCGGAAAATCTCTATCGATCGCCCGATCAATTACTGGGGCGAAAAGTGCCCGATGTGTTGCCCTATCCGGTTAACCAACTGTTTGCCAATGCAATTCAGCAGGTGTTAGACACGCATCAAATGGTGCAAGTGGACTATGAGTTGCCGATGGTGCAGGGGGAGCAATCCTTTGAAGCTCGAATTTTTGAAGTGCCAACCCATCAACTGATGATGGTGGTGCGGAATATTACGAAGCGGAAGCAAATTGAAATTGAACGGCAACGGACAGAACTGGCTCTGCGACGACGGATTGAGTCAGAACAGGCTTTACACCGCGTTGTCCAAGCCATTCGCAATTCCTTGGATCTGAATGATATTTTCCCGACGGCGGTCTATGAAATTGGCCAGTTGATTGGTAGCGATCGCGCCGAAATCTGCCGATATCTGGCGGATGAATCCACTTGGTCAACGGTAGCGGTCTATCGTCGTAGCCCAGACTTGCCGGAAAGCCTGGGTTTGGCAATTCCTGATCGAGGACACTGGATTGGACAACGGTTGCAGCAGTTGGAGCTAGTCCAAATTGGTGAGATGCAAATCAGTGATATTGCAGGTTGTGACTTGCTCTCCGACTCCGCGACTAACCAGGAAACGGACTATCCTGGCACCTGGTTGATTGTGCCGTTACAGGTGGGCACGGTGGTTTGGGGCGCATTGTCGCTCAACTTCATCCAACCCGATCGGCAATGGCAACCCCAAGAGATTGAAGTGATTCGCACCTTGGCCGATCAATTGGCGATCGCGATTCAACAATCGCAACTGTACCAACAGGTACAACATTACAATCTGGAGTTAGAAGCACAAGTCCGACAACGGACGGCTGAGTTACAACGATTATTGGAATTTGAAGCTCGCCTGAAACGGATTACCGACCAGGTGCGCGACAGTCTGGATGAAGACAAAATTCTGCAAACGGCAGTGCATGAACTGGGGATGGGGTTAGGGGTGGAGTGTTGTAATGCCGCCATTTACAACCATGACCTGAGTCGTTTTACCATCACCCATGAGTACACCCTGACGCTGCCCGCCTGCCAAGGGCAAGAATTCCAAGTCGATCAGGGCATGGTCAGTCAGATCGTGCAGCAACTCAGCCACGGTTATCATTGCCAATTTTGTTTTATCCAACCTGACCACTACCGTCCCTGGATCGAGCACTACACGATCCTCGCCTGCCCCCTAGTGGATGATCAGGGTCAATTGGTGGGAGATCTGTGGCTGTATAAACAACGGGACGATTGCTTCAACGAACAGGAAATTCGGTTGGTGGAACAGGTGGCGAACCAATGCGCGATCGCCCTACGCCAATCTCGCCTCTACCAAACCGCCCAAGCCCAAGTCGAAGAACTAGAGCGGGTCAATCACCTCAAAGACGACTTTCTCAGCACCGTCTCCCACGAACTTCGCACCCCCATGGCCAACATCAAAATGGCCGCTCAAATGTTGGAAATTATGGTGTTTCGAGATCAGACAACCGACCCCGTTGTTCCTAGTTTCCCAGCCCTGACCCAAGCCAGTCGCTACTTCCAAATTCTCAAGGATGAATGTCAGCGCGAGACCGAATTAATTAACGACCTGCTGGATTTATCTCGGTTGGATGCCAATGTGGAACCGATCCTGCCGTCTACGATGGAATTGCAAACTTGGTTGCCCTACATTGCTGAACCCTTCCAAGAACGGATGCAACAACAAGGGCAACTGTTTTCCGTTGCTGCCGCCGCTGATTTGCCACCCTTCACCACTGACTATTCTTACCTGACGCGGATTTTGTCGGAACTGCTGCACAACGCCTGCAAATACACCCCCCAAGGCGAAGCGATTCGGGTGAGTGCCCAGTGGCTGACCAATCAACAGATGCAAATCCAAGTCAGCAACTCCGGAGTCCAAATTCCCGATGATGAGTTATGCCGCGTGTTTGACAAGTTTTACCGCGTACCCAGCAATGATCCCTGGAAACATGGGGGCACGGGCTTGGGCTTAACCTTAGTGCAAAAGTTAGTCGAATACTTACAGGGCGAAATTACGGTTGCCAGTGATCAAGGTTGGACGATATTCACGGTCTGTTTGCCGACTATTAGTTCTGAATAGATAGTTCTAATAGACCTCTTGCACATTGCATGAAAGTCAATTGTTGAGTTGCCAAGATCTTCGCCCTCACCCTAAATCCCTCTCCCAAATTTGGGAGAGGGACTTTGAATCTGGCTCCCCTTCTCCCCAATTTGGGAGAAGGGGTTGGGGGATGTAGCTTGCTTCCCGTAGGGTGGGAAGAGATTGGCGGCGTAGAACTTAATTTGCAAGAGGTCTAATAATTCCGATTAACGACGACCGAATTGCTGGAACCATTGCTGCACACGCGGCCACCATAGGGTTGGGGCATCCTCCTCCCGCCACCCCCAGGCCACCATGGAGCGGAACAGGGTTAGCCCGCCGACTTTTGCCCCCAGTAACAGGTGCAGCCCTAAACAAATCACTAAAACAAGCCAGCCCAGCAGATGCCAGCGATACCAACTGTGATCCAGTTGCCCTGCTGGGAGCCATTCTTCTTTCATCATTCGCCCGGAAATCAGCGAGAAAGTGACAGCCACTAACATGACGGTGTTGATCACTCGCTGGAGGTTGTACCACCAGATGGGTCGGCCAATTTGGCTGCGGTTGGTGATCTGAGCTAGGGAGTCCGGTTGGATGAGGCGATGCTGACCGGGATGGAAGCTGTACAGGGCAAAGGCGGGCATGACCAGCAGTAACAACAATCCAAATGTGCCGTGAATGCCAATGATGTCGGGGATTTTGGGCAGCGGCAGTTGGATGAGGCGACCATCGTAGGTGTTGTAGACCAGGAAGGCGGCAGCGATCGCCAAGATCGACAACAGGGCAGTGGCACCATGGAATAGCCGCAACAGCAATGGTTGGTACGGTACAGTTCGACGCATACGGATGGCAACGGTTAGGGTCAGTGGGAGGGGGTGGAACTGGGATCAGGCGCGGGGGTGGTAGCGGATTGCTGGGCTTCCCAGGCGGCTCGTTCTCTGGCCAAGGTGTCGATCGCATCTCCCAGTGCCATGGTTAAACTCTTGCGGGTTTGGGCGTGTTCGGCTTGCTCCGTTTTCAGGTCTTGGCTGAGGCGATCGCGCTCCATCAAGGTCTGTAATAAGCGTGACTGCAACTCTGGCACCGTCTGCAACCGTTCCACCTCCACCTTCAGCGTGATCGGCACCACATCCCCTGATAAGTCGGGTGTGGGTTCCGGTGACTGCATTTGTTGGCGCAACGCCTGCAATGCCTCTTCCGCCAACCGGGCATCAATCCGCCGCTGTTGCGCCTCTGTTTCATACAATCGTCGCCAGTTGGCCGCACTTTCATAGGCGGCATCGCGATCGCGATGGGCTTCCACCAACTGGTCTTGCAGTGACCGAATTTCCGCTAACCACTGGGTCACATCATTAGACATCACAGGTTCCTGCTGTTAAGTGCCGTTAATTGCCAAGCGTATTGCATTTATCCTGCCAACCATTGAATCAGGACTTTGGGGGCAGGCAAAATAATTAGAACTAAAATCGCTAAGGTTGCCAATCCCAGCAGGTCGCGGCGATTGTCCAATTCGGTGACATCGTTGAGGGCGGGTTCGTCTACGGCAGGGATAAACAGCAGGATAATTGCCCACAGGAACAGATCCCGTTGCACAAATAACGCCAGTAGCAAAATCAAGAAACGGGCAATTTGACCAATTAAGGCTCCGGTGCGCTGGCCAAACATGGCATGAACAATGTGGCCGCCATCCAGTTGGCCGACGGGGATCAGGTTGAGGGCGGTGACAACCAGACCCAGGTACCCCGCGATCGCTACTGGATGTAGATTTAGTCCAGAGTCGGGGGTGAGGCTGTTGCCCAGCATCAGCTTACTGAGGCCAAACAAAATCAATGACGTGTGGGGATTGATCGCCGTAAAACTGAGCAGACCCACATCCTTGGGCAACGGTACCGGGGTGGAATGTGCCAAGCCCCACAACAAAAAGGGAATAGTGACCACCAAGCCGGACAGCGGGCCAGCGATCCCCACGTCAAATAGGGCGCGACGGTTGGGGATGGGCGATCGCATTTGGATAAACGCGCCAAACGTACCCAAATTGAGCAAAAACGGCAGCAGGGGCACGGGAATGAAATAGGGCAGCGTCGCTTGAATCTGGTAGCGACGAGCCGCTAGGTAGTGTCCTAGTTCATGAATGCCCAGAATTAACAGCAAGGGTAGCGCGTAGGGTAGCCCTTTCGCCAAGGTGCCGAAGGTCAGCGGCAGGTTAGAGCTTTCTAAGTCCACTCCGGTCATTTCCACCCCCGCCATCAAGGTGGTTAAAAACGTCACCCCCAAGAGGGATAGGGCGAGTCCGGGGCGCGTCAGGGGTTGCTGCTCCACCTGTCCGGTTTGTTTGACTTGCGGATTGGGAACCAGCGCGAAAAAGGGTTTACCGTTTAAGCCTTCTTGGAATAGGACGAGGAAGCGATCGCCAAAATGACTGGCCACATTTTTCTGTACCGTTTCATAGGCCAGTTCCGGGGTCGATCGCAACTGTCCCCGACAAATGACGGCCTGTGGGCGATATTCCAACTTCTGGAGGTAATAGACTGTCCAAGGGAAACAGGTTTGTAACCGGGCTTCTTCTTCCTTATCAATCGGACGTAACCCGCTAGGGGTTGCAGATTGGGGGTCAGAGACCTGAGATTCTGCCAATTCAGTTGGAGATTGTTCCTCTGGCGACGTAT
This sequence comes from uncultured bacterium, assembly GCA_964550475.1. Classification (GTDB taxonomy): domain Bacteria; phylum Cyanobacteriota; class Cyanobacteriia; order CAIUCS01; family CAIUCS01; genus CAIUCS01. The sequence continues at coordinate 6,553 of CAZJZR010000009.1, read as the reverse complement.
CCTGAGGTTGATTTAGCGGTACAATGCGCCCGCGTTGAATCAACCACCAATAGACAATCGGACAAACAATAAATGGTCCAACTTGCAGCAACAACGGCATAGGCCGATTGGTTCCCTGCACCATGATCCACGCCGTCCAAAGTAGGGCGGGTGTCATCATCACCAACCAGAGCAACCAAACGGGTGTGCGGGTAATCCCTGCCACATTCCGTTTGATCACAGAATAGGTGATCAACCCTAACAAAACGAGCCAAAACCAAAACCAGTGAATCATGGAATGGAGTTTATCCAATTGCTAAAACCGGACAGCTAAAACGGTACAGGTAAAACGATACAGTACCCTTCTTCTCAATTGAAAAACCACAAGGTGTAGTGGAACATTTGGTTGGCCATAGGGGGATCGGCACCACTCAAACCTAGCAAGACTGGAACGCTGAAACAGTTAAACGGCTAAACGGTTCAACTCAGCTAAACGGTTCAACTAAATGGTTCAACAATTGAACGGTTAAATAAACTAAACAGTCAAATAAACGATCAACCCTTGAAAGTGAAACATCAGCTTCAACGCCTCTAGCCCTCTCTGGAGTCCCAGAATTACTCAGACTGAATTGTTCACAAATTACCTTAACCTAGATTGATCTAGGTTTTCAGCAACCTTAGGCAAGCGACTCTCACGTAACCCTGCTCACTCAACTCGGTCGAAATCTACGGATCTGGTTGGTGGATGAACAACCGCACAGTACATTTACGGACTCTATTGTGAAGTATTATTGTGAAGAATTGTGAAGCACGATATGGAGCAAAACCTTCTGCCATTGCCCTCTGACAGCATACCAAGCACTCCGTCGTCTCAGGGTGTCAGCCCCAAGCAACCTGCCCCCTTATTCGCCAGTCATGGTTATGCTGGTCATCTACCGACTCATTACACGCCTCATTCCCCCATTGTGTTTGCCTTTCCACCCAATCGGGACACATTGGGTGGTACCGCTTACTTCATTGTAGAGAATGGCATTAAGATTCTGGTGGACTGTCCAGCATGGAATGACAGCAATCGCGATTTTTTAACCCGACAAGGGGGGGTGGATTGGCTGATCCTGACCCATCGGGATGGGATTGGTCGTGTTAAAGAACTCTACCAAACCTTTAACTGTCAAATTCTGATCCATGAGCAGGAGGCATATTTATTGCCGGGAATTCCCGTCACCACCTTCGGACTGAATCATGCCTTGCATCCTGACTTGGAAATGATTTGGACTCCGGGGTATTCTCCGGGTTCTGCCTGCCTGTATTACTCTCGCCACGGGGGGATGTTGTTCTCTGGGCGGCATCTGTTACCCAATCCGCAGGGTAAGTTGGCGTTGATTAAAACGGCTAAAACGTTTCACCAGTATCGCCAAGTTCGCAGTCTCAAACGGTTAGTGAATCGGTTTAGCCCCCACTCACTGCGCTACATTTGCCCCGGTGCTAATACGGGCTTTTTGCGTGGTCAACGGGTTTTGGAGCAGGCGTATGCCCAGATGCTGAGTGTGATGGAGTCGTTGGGGGGAATGGGCGAGTCGGGTGTGATGGTAGAACGGGGCGATGGGAGGATCTAGTGGGGCAATGGGCATTGTTGACGTGCTGGGATCTAGCGACTCAAATCTAGGGTTCAGATTCATAGGGTTTAGATTCATACGGTTCAGATTTTTAAGTGCAGATTTTTTGTAACTGTCCAATTACCTATTAAGGACGCGGGCACCGCGCCCCTACAGACCGCCCACAGGATGACCGTTTAGGGGTTGAGTGCCCCAACCCTTGTGGAACAAACAATCCAACGTTGATCTACTTGGGCATTTACGATGTTTTTAGGGTAAAACTTCACCGGGGGGAGTTCAGCGGTGTGAGTGTTGACTGACTCATGCTTGATTGCAACTTGGCTGGCTTCTTAAGATTTGCTTTACAAAGCTGATCTAGGCTGTGGGGATTGATCGCCAATGATGGCGATCGCAGTGGGGATCATTGGAGAATGCGGAGTTTTTCCACTGGGAAAGTTGCCGAGTCGCGATCCCCAAACACTGAACGGGCTAAAATCATCTTATTCACCCCATCTTATTCACCCTAAGTGGGCGAGGGAATTAGAACCTTGGACGACACTTATCACACTTATGTTAATCGGTTGATGCGGATGACGCTGCCGGAGAGCTATCGCTCTCAGTTGCAGCACATCCACGAATCTCCTAAGTTCGCGGCGATCGCCACCGGAGAGCGGAAACCTGTTCCCTTTCCGGGATATACGATTGTGACTCCACCGTGGTCAGAGGAAACGGTTAATCTCCCCCTGCAAAAAACGCTGGCCACATTTCAGGATCTGCTGTTACAGAAATTGCCGCCCGGTCTGGTGGTGCCGTTGCCCGTCCATTCGCTGCATCTGACCTTGGCGGATCTGATCTGGGATAGTGCCTATCGCCATGCGGTGGACGAAAATCCCCAGTTTGAGCAACAGTTGCGCGATCGGATTGGCCAAATTTTCCGCCAATGCCAGCCGACCATGGCGCAAGGCGTGCCGCTGCAATGGCAAATTTTGGGCTTGATGATTATGCCACGGGCGATCGGCGTGTGCCTGGTGCCCCGTGGGGAGGAGTCCTACAACCGCCTGTTAGAGTTCCGACGGGCACTGTACCAAAACCATGATCTGATGTCGCTGGGGATCGAACAGCAATATCACCTGACGGCGCATATCACGTTGGGTTATTTTGCCGATATCCCGGCTGACTTGAATCGGGATGCCCTGACCCAGACCATCATGGACTTAAATCACCAATGGATCGGCACTGATGCCGCCCCCGAATTGTCGATCTATCGGGCTGAGTTACAAAAATTCGACGACATGACCTATTACTATCGCGAGGCTGACTGGCCCAGTTTGGATTTTTAAGGCGAAATCTTGCCAGTATTGAGATGTTTTTGAAGGTACCGATGGGATACAACGCGATCGCGGGTTGTATCCCATTTTTACGGCGGCTTTTTACGGCGGCTCCAGACCCCCAAGAGGCTATTTGAAAAGTGACCTAAAAAGTTGTAACTGCCTAGGTGCCGATTAAGGACGCGGGAACCGCGCCCCTACAAACAGAATGTCCGTGTAGGGGGTGGGTACCCCAACCCTTGTGGATCAAACAATCCAGTGTTGATCTACCTGAGTCGTTACAACCAGTCTCTAAAATCCAAAATCTAAAATCTAAAATCTAAAATCTAAAATCCCAACTGGCTTCATAGCCTGCAACTGCCATGGTCAATCGTCTAGCCCCAGCCGCCACTCCGCAACCTGCCGCCCCGTTCCCTGACTCCTTTGCCGCGTGGTCACGGGCGATCGCCCAACCGGCCCAGGAATTTGACCGACAACCGTTGCCCATCTTAGCGGGACAGGTGCCCACCGGACTGCGGGGATCGCTGTACCGCAATGGCCCCGCCCGCTTTGAGCGGGGTGGGTTGCGGCTGCAACATTGGTTTGATGGCGATGGAGCCATTTTGGCGGTACATTTTGACGGCAGCACGGCGCATGGGGTGTATCGCTATGTCCATACCCCGGAATTAGCGGCAGAAACCCAAGCCGATCGCCTGCTGTACAACAACTATGGCACCTTGCCCCCCGGTGCCCCGTGGCAACGCTGGGGTAAACCGATCAAAAATGTCGCCAACACCTCCGTTTTGGCCTTACCCGATCGCCTACTGGCTCTGTGGGAAGGGGAACGCCCCTATGGTTTGGACTTGCACGACTTGACCACTTTGGGCATTCAAGACTTGGGCGGCCTGCGCCCCGGTGCCACCTATTCTGCCCATCCCAAAGTTGATCCCGACACGGGCACCATCTACAACTTTGGCGTTAAGGCGGGCGCGACGACGCAACTGCAACTGTACAAGAGCGATCGCAGTGGTCGGATCATCCAGCAAAACGCGATCCCGCTTTCCGGCATTCCCCTGGTGCATGATTGCGCCATGGCCGGAGCCTACCTGATTTTTTGTATCCCGCCGATTCGGTTAAATCCCTGGTTGCCACTGTTCAGCCTGCAAAGTTTTGGCGATGCCTTGCAGTGGCAACCGCAGCAGGGCACGGAAATTGTGATTGTGGATCGGGAAACGCTCAGCCTCGTCAGTCGGCGGCAGGTGGAGCCGTGGTTCCAGTGGCACTTTGGCAACGGCTATGTGATCGAGCAGGGGCAAGACCAACGGATTGTGCTGGAACTGGTGCGCTATGCCGATTTCCAAACCAACCAACATTTGAAAGAAGTGGCATCGGGTCAGTTACACACCACCGCCCCCAGTGGATTCTGGCAACTGCACCTGAACCCCAAAACCGCTGAGGTGCTGGACAGCTATCCCCTGCTGGATCAAACCTGCGAATTTCCCATCGTGGATCCCCGCCAAGTCGGTCAGCCCCACCGCTTCACCTATTTAGCCGTCCATCGCCCCACCGCCGATGTGACGCGGGAACTGTTTGGCGCGATCGCCCGCATTGACTCCAGCACTGGCCACGTCACCCTGGCGGATTTGGGAGCCAACCGCTATCCGGTCGAACCGATTTACGTCGCCGATGCTGATCACCCCGATCAGGGTTGGCTATTAACGGTTGTGTTTGACGGCAACGACAATCGCAGCGAAGTGTGGATTTTTGCTAGCGATCGCCTCGACGCTGAACCCGTTTGTCGGCTCGGCTTACCCAGCATTGTTCCCATGGGCTTCCACGGCACTTGGCGATCGGCGGGCTGATTCGCTGAACTCAGGCGATGGCTAACTCCGCCAACCCCAGGTAATACACGCCTGTGGGTGTGATGTCGAAACGGCAGGGCAGGACTTCGACTCCGTGGGCGATCGCCTGTCGCAATAATTCGCCATACACCGGATCCGCCACATCACCGGGGGCGAAGCGGGGACAGTCGCCGCGATTGATGAAGTAGACCATGACGGCACGGCGATCGGGAAGCAGATCCATCAATTCGCGCAAATGTTTTTGGCCGCGTGTGGTTTCGGTGTCGGGAAACAGAGCCAGCTCGCCTTGCGTCCATGTGGTGTTTTTCACTTCTACATAGACGGGACGGTAATCGGGTTCACCGGTTAACAATAGGTCAATCCGGCTTTTTTTGTCCGTTCCGTAGGCGACTTCTGGACGGATGTCGGTGTAGTCGCCCAAGCCGGGAATCACCCGTTGTTCCAATGCCAATTTGATCACCCGATTCGGCAGGGAGGTGTTGACCCCAACCCAGAGGCGATCGCGGCTACCATCACCACTCTCCACCTCAATCATTTCCCAGGTATAGGCCAATTTACGCTTGGGGTCGTTGTGGTGCGACACCTGCACCCGATTGCCCACCTGACACACGCCCGTCATTGGCCCGGTATTGGGGCAATGCGCCGTAATCACTTCCCCCGAATCCAGTTCAATGTCGGCAAAGAAGCGTTTGTAGCGTTTGAGCAGGCGACCGGGAAACAGGGGGGGGTAGGAATAGATTAGGGGGGGCATGAATGGGGAATTGGTGATAGGTAATTGGTAATAGGTGATGGATTGATGCGAAAGTCAAATCCTTCGAGGGGTTGTGACGCAAGCCGAATCTGCATGATTCACCACACTTGAGAGGATTTCCAACACGCTCAAAGTATGAGTTGCCTTCGACTACGCTCAGAGGGTGTTTTAAAAGTCCTATTGGATGTATCCCTGGCGACTCAAGTCGCGGCTATACGGACAAAACCTGCCTACGCAGGTTATGGAAACCCTTGATTTTCTTCAGTCCGCGTAGGCGGACTTTGTTCACCTAGTCGCGGTTTTAACCGCCAGACACTTTTCAAACACCCTCTCAGGCAACTCATACACTCAAGCAACTTGTACCTTGAGCGTAGCCAATTCAGACCTTGAGCGTAGCCAATTCATACCCTCGGCGTAGCCGCAACGTACCTTGAGCCGAAACTTGCCTTGAGCGTAGCCGAAAGGGGCACGTTGCGAAAAACTTCCGCAATGAACGGCTTTAGATCAAGGCTTTGGCAACTAAAGCGGCAACTTTGGCGACGGGTTCTGCCAGGGTGATTACGCCATTCAACCCTTGTTGGAGTGCGCCTACCACTTCGTCGATAAAGCTCTTATCCGGCTTGGGTTTCTGTAATTCTTCTTGCAGCATCCCAATTTTGGAGTCGGTATCTTTCTTGGCAAATGTCGTTAACCCATCGGTTGCGGCAACATCTTGCTTTAACTGTGCCAGCAGTTCTAATGCCGTTTGTAAGTCGGTGTTGCCGCCGGTGGTTTGGGTGCTGGTCTGGTTTAGGGTGACATCACCTCCGGCTTGGGTAATGGCGAAGTTGGTGCCACTGCCGCTGATGCTGATGTTGCCGAAGGATTGGGATTGAGAAGGTGTGGATTCGGGTGTCATAGGTTGGGGGTGGATATGGATGGAACAGCAGAGAAACCTAATCAGAATGGTATCAGTCTGATTGCGATTCAACCCGTCGGTTGGGTGGAGCACCAGCGATACCCAGCGAGATCTTCCCACAATAGCTGTGAATGTTGGATTTTGTCTTTCTTGGATGCCCA
>CAZJZR010000008.1:14510-19910 GCA_964550475.1 uncultured bacterium | reverse complement strand
CGTGGGAAGTGGCTCCACCGTTTACGGAATTGTTGGCGGATACTCCGGTGCAGTTCCAGCAGGGCACGGTGGCAGGGATTGATCTGGATGGCAAGCAGGTGCGGTTGCAGGATGGCACAGTGCTGGACTACACCTATTTGGTGTTGGCTCTGGGGGGAGAAACGCCGCTGGATCTGGTGCCCGGTGCGGCGGACTACGCAATTCCCTTCCGCAGTTTGGCGGATGCCTACCAGTTGGAAGAACGGCTGAAGCGGTTGGAAGCGTCGGAAACGGACAAAATTCGGGTGGCGATCGCGGGGGCAGGTTACAGCGGTGTGGAGTTGGCCTGCAAAATTGCCGATCGCCTCGGTCATCGGGGACGGGTGCGGTTGCTGGAGCAGGGCGATCAGATTCTGCGATCGTCCCCGGACTTTAACCGAGCGGCGGCAGAGAAATCCCTCGAAAGTCGTGGCATTTGGGTGGATCTGGAAACCCGGATCGACTCCATTACTGCCGATTCCCTGTCTTTGGAATACAAAGGTCGGATTGATCAGATCCCGGTTGATTTGCTGGTATGGACGGCGGGATCACGGGTGGTGAATCTGGTGCAGGATTTGCCCGTACCGCATAACCAACGGGGGCAATTGCTGACTACGCCAACGTTGCAAGTGGTGGATCGGCCAGAGGTGTTTGCGATCGGGGATTTGGCTGAATCTCTGGATGACAAGGGCAAACCCCTACCCGCGACGGCTCAAGTGGCCTACCAACAAGCGGACTACACCGGATGGAATCTCTGGGCACGGATCACTGGACGACCACTGTTGCCCTTCCGCTACTTCCCCTTGGGCGAAATGCTGGCCTTGGGTGTGGACAGTGCCACGTTATCAGGGCTGGGGATCAAACTGGATGGCCCAGCGGCTTATGTGCTGCGGCGACTGGCGTACCTGTACCGGATGCCAACGCTGGATCATCAATTGAAGGTGGGGCTGAATTGGATCGCCAAGCCGCTACGGGAGTTGTTGCAAGCGTAGTGGTGGAAGGATTAATCAGTCGATTCCGTCAGCCGCTCTAGATAGCGTTCAATCAGCAAGATAGCCACGATGTCATCCACCGGACGGGGAATCGTTCGCATCCGTTGGGGGATCAGGCGGGTTAAGCCTTGGGGCGGATACATTTGCCAGTAGCGATCGCGGGCTTCCAAGGTCGTGTACCGTTCATCCACCAAAACAATCCGGGGCGGATCGGGCAATTCCTCAATTAACCGTTGTTTCCACTGTTTCGACGTGGTTTGATCGCCCATCACCAAGAGCGAAACCGGAAATTGCTGTTGCAGCGAGAGGATCGTGGCAACGGCTTCCCTAGAGGGGTGAACCTGATGGTAATAGAGGCGGCGATCCAGACCCATCACCGCAAGGCCGCACTTGTCCCGACCGGGATCAAAGCCAAGGATGACGGGCTGTTGGGCTGAAACAGGGGGAGAGAACATGCTGATGGAGGACAGGGGGTGACTCAGGGCTGATCTATCATAGGGGCGATCGCGGAGTTCGGGGTTATCCCATCGGGGTTACCACCCAGGTACAGACCGCACCGAGAAAACCATCGACTAAAATGGGACGTATCGCTGCACCGTTCGCCCATGCCCATTCCGCCACCCCTATTGCCGATCGCCACCGCCAGCACCGACCTTGCCACCCGTCAGCAGCAAGCGTTCGAGGTGGCACGACAGTGCGATCGGCTGTTACGGGAACGGTTCGGAGCCAGCAAGGTCATCCTGTTCGGCTCGTTGGCAGGGCATAGCATTTGGCACGACCAGTCAGATATTGATCTAGCTGTGGAAGGTTTATCCTGGGATGCCTGGTCACTGGCACAGGACTACCTCAACGGCTGCGTTCCCCCCGGCCTCAAGGTGGATGTGGTGCGATTAGAATCTGTCCCGCCCGCTGTGCGTGCTCGGATTTTCAATCAACCGCCTATGCCCACCAATCCTTACCTCCGGCTGCAAACCCAATTAGAAGACGAGTTGACCCTGTTGGCAGACACCGCAGCGGGGGTAGCGGCGGCGATCGCCCGTGCCCACACGCCACCGGATGACTACGACATTCGCGCCATCGCTTCCTACCTGACCGACTTTTATAAACGCTGTGAACGGATGAGTGAGCGGGTCATCGTCGGGTTAGACGGGCAACTGCCACGGGGGGAGAATTGGCATCAGGCGGTGCTGGAACAGGTCGCCATCGCCACGCCCACCCGTCCCCCACTCTGGACTGCCGACCTCTTACCCGCCCTGGATGAATACCGCCGCTTTCGCCATCTGGTGGTGCATCGCTATGGGGATGAACTGAACCCAGAGCGGGTGATGGCCTTAGTGCAGTTGCAACCGGATTTGTACCAAGGAATTCGGGGGGCGATCGCCCAATTCAATCAATACCTAGCACAACAAGCCCAAGCTGAATCAACCTGAATCAACCTCTTCTGAGTTCTGCGTGACTTTGCGATTCACTTCATGCCGCCAAATTCACCCCAGTTGCAGCCTAAGACTTGTCAGATTCACCGATCGCGAGTAGTTTGTAATAGATTATCAAGTGAATGGAACTCTATCCCTAGTGGAGTCATCCATATAACTCACCCATGGACTCACTAATTACTCCAGAGTTACTCCAGAATTACCCCAGTTAATGGATCTCGGTAGAGGATTGAACGCGCATGAAACTCACACTCTTAGCCACCGCCGCCTTAGTGATTAGCCTCTGCCCCGCTAGTTTGGCTAAGGCTGAAAACATCGAACATACGCGGCAACTGTTAGCCACCCGCCAATGCTCCAACTGCGACTTACAACGAGCTGGATTGGTGATGTTGGATCTGTCCCAAGCCAATTTGAAGGGAGCTAATTTACAAGGGGCGAACCTGAGTCGAGTCAACCTGAGTGGCGCGGATTTGAGTGGAGCCGATTTAACTGGAGCCGGGCTATACGGTGCAAATTTGACAGGCGCGAACCTGACCAATGCCAACCTCACAGGTGCAGATTTGCGAGAGGCGTATTTCACCAATGCCAACCTGTCCGGAGTCAAGTTGGAGCAGGCTAATTTACAAGGGGCGATCGGACTACCGAAAACATTGGGCAAAGCCGAAGAATTTTTTCAGTGGGGGATGGCGGCGTTTCAAGAGAACCAATTTGATCGCGCCATTCAGAACTACAGCCAAGCGATCGCCATGAAACCCGACTACGCCGATGCCTACATGGCACGCGGCCTATCATCTCTGCGGATGGGTGATGAAGCCGTTGCCATTGCCGACATCAAGCGATCGGGAGAACTATTTAGCCAACAAGGCAATGCCCAAGGGGCAAAGACCGCAGAACAAGTCATCACCAACTACAACACAGCCAAAGCCGCAGTTCTGAAGCAACAGAAGCAACAACAGGGTAATGGTGTGGGCATCAGCATTTTGAGCACCTTAGGAACCTTGGCTGGCTCGGTTGTGCCCTTGGCGTTGCGGTTTCTGCTAGGCATTTAATCCTGATTCTGGTTTCCGGATAGGCGGCGTTGCTAAATCAGAATATGAATTACAGGATATGAATTAGAAGTTGGATGAATTGGGATGAATTGGAACTTCGTTCCAATTCATCTTGCTATTCAGCACTACCCCGGATAGGCTTCTCATTGACTTACCAGCGTTCTACCAAGGGAGCGGGCGTGGACTGGCGAGATAAGGCGGCACAACCCAAACAAAACCAACCCAAGGCAGCGGTTCCCCAAGAAACCTACTACGGCCTCCTGGGTATACATCCCACTGCATCGGTGCAAGAGATTCGCAGTGCCTATCGGGAACTGAGCAAACGGTATCATCCCGACACGACGGAATTGGCGGCAGATGTGGCGACGGCCAAGTTTCAGCAGTTAAACCAAGCCTATGCGGTGCTGAGCAGTCCAGAGCGACGGTTATTGTATGACCAGTCGATTGGCTATTCCCGGATTGCGGTGGTGCAGGCTCCCTCGGATCTAAATAAGACAACGGTTTGGGGCAAACGCTATGCGTCGTCCTCGGCCTATCTGGATCCCACCGATCGCCCCTTATCTCCGGGGGAAATCTTCGCCCTGTTCATTCTAGGGCTAACGGTGTTGGGGTGTTTGGTCTTGGCGATCGCGATCGGCCTGACCAGAGGAGATGCGTCTTTTCAATCTGGCTCTTTACAGCCCCAAGCAGCTCCAGCGATTACGGTTACCAATCCTAAGCAGGCACCGGTTCACAAATCTGCGCTAATTGTTAAACCCAATCCTTCAGCCAATCGCCCTCAGCCCGTCAGCCCCGCTGTTGCCCCCGCAAAACCAGCCCAGTCAACGGTACAACCAATGGGGCAATTAACGGTACAACCAATGGGGCAATCAACGGGGCAGCCAGCGGTGCAGCCAGTAGTTCAGTCATCCGCGCCAACCCTTGAGCCGCCAGTCACAGCCCCCCAACCTGAAGCGGCGATCGCCAAACCTGCCCATACCGCAGTAGACAAACCCGCTGTTGTAGTCAATGAGGCAACCGGATCTAGTGTCAATCCTGTCAGTCCCGTGACTCCCTCGGCTGAGACAACCGTTAACGCTGCGATCGCTGCGCCTGCTCCCAGCCAATCCTCAACCCAACCTCCCACCTAACCCGCTATGCCAACGCCTTCTAGCGACACCCCCCTTTACAACCATCCTCTGCCCGAAATTGAACAATGGTTGGTGGACATGGGTTGCCAGCAAGACCGGGATGAACCCCACTGTTGGCACGTCACCCGCCCTACGTGGCAAGCGGAACTCACCCTCGATATTGATCAAATTACCGTCCGTTACATCAACGCCGGAGAAACTGGGCGTGACGTACAACGCTCCTTCAAATACTCCCTGAGTCGGCAAGATATTGAAGCCGCTGTTTTTTCAGGGCCGTAGGGTGGTTGGTAGGTTGGTGAGTGGGTGGGTGGAGAAGAGGCGGACGTTAGCCAGGATCTGCTTCACAACTCATGACTCACCACTTTTCACTCATCACTTTTCACTCACCACTTCCCACTCATCACTCACTCCTCAACTCCTCCCACTTTGTCCGTACCGCCCGGATATCTTGCCACATCAACCACTTGGGACTGCCTTTTTCCTTAGATGGGTTGCGAAGTAGATAGGCGGGGTGGAAGATCGGCATATAGAGGCGGTTATCTTTATCAATCCATTGCCCCCGGACTTTGGTGATGCCCTGAGTTACTCCCAGCAAACCTTTCAAAGCCGTGGCTCCGGTTAGCAGGATAATTTGGGGATTGACTAGGCGGATTTGTTCTAACAGGTAGCCTTTGCACGCATCCGCTTCGTCTTTGGTGGGGACGCGGTTCTCCGGGGGGCGGCATTTGACGATGTTGCCGATAAAGACCTCGTCGCGGGTGAGGCCGGTCCACGGTCC
>CAZJZR010000008.1:0-14500 GCA_964550475.1 uncultured bacterium | reverse complement strand
GGGGGGCGGCATTTGACGATGTTACAAATGTACACATCCTCTTCCGTCAGCTCCACCGAAGCCAGAATTTTATCCAGCAACTGTCCCGCTTTGCCCACAAAGGGCTTACCTGTCTCGTCTTCGTTCTGCCCTGGCCCTTCTCCCACAATCATGATGCGGGCTTGGGGGTTGCCGCGACTGACGACCACATTGGTGCGGGTGGTGGCCAATTCGCAGCGTTGGCATTGGTGACAATGCACCGCCATGTCGTCCAGTGTGGCGTAGGTATTGGGCGGAATCGGGATTTTGCCGTCGGTAGGAATGCGGTCAAACTGGGTAGGGGGGATGGCAGCGGGCACCGCATCGGCGAGGGCGAAGAGGCTAATCTGTTCTTCAGGGGACATGGCAGGTTTGCAAGAAACACGGTCTGCGACAGAACAACCGAGTTAGGCTCATTCTAAAGCGAATTGTCCCAACCTTTTCGATCTTCTAGAGTCCGCGCAGACAGACTGGGTTCCTAATTCACCATTCACCCTCCCCCTCTCCCCCTTTGCTCCCTAGAGCGGTAGGATCAAAGCATTGAAATTATTTGTTAAATCCGGCCTAAGTTTGGGAATGTGGGCGATGCTAAAACGAATTGTGGCGTTGGTGTTGGTGGTGCTGAGTCTGAGTTTATCCGGATGCGTGGCCACCGCAGTGGGGTTGAAGAGTTTTGTTGATACCGCTGACGGTTATGAGTTTCTCTACCCCAATGGTTGGGTTCCCGTCAAGGTGACCAATGGCCCCGATGTGGTGTTCCATGACCTGATCCAAGAGACCGAAAATGTCAGCGTCATGATTAATCCCGTAACGGGCAATAAAACCCTAGCCGATTTGGGCACGCCAACGGAAGTGGGCTATAAGTTGTCGAAGCGGATTCCCAATTCCGATCGCGAAGCCGAATTAATTAACGCGGAAGAACGGACGATTGGTAACACCACCTATTACATTTTGGAATACTTGGTCAAGTTACCCAACCAAGTCCGCCACGATTTAGCCAGTGTCGCGGTTAGCCACGGCAAACTCTACAGCTTAAATACCTCCACCACCGCCGATCGCTGGGACAAAATCGAACAACAGTTTCATCAAGTCGTCAATTCCTTTACCGTCTATTAAGGGACGAACGTAAACTACACCATCACACGGTAAGGGCGAATAGCCGTTCGCCCTTACAGATTTACGCGATGTGCACAATTCTGTAGGATGCGTATAGCCTTCGGCATGGGCTTCGCCTAAAGGCGATCGCCGTAACGCATCGCTTCCGGTGATTGATGCGTTACTGATTAATGTACAGAGATCCACAGATCCCCCCTACCCCCTTGCAAACGGGGAAATAGCGATCGCCGCAACCCTAGACCAAGAGCCAATCTCGCCCATTCGTTCAGCCTAGATACCTGCGTGACTTTCTCCACCTCACCTCGGTTTGTCCTGGCCTCTGCCTCTCCGGCACGGCGGCGACTACTGCAATCCGTTGGCATTGAGCCGCTGATCATGCCCAGTGATTTTGATGAATCCTCGGTGCAACTGTCGGATCCGGCGGCATTGGTACAAGCCCTCGCCCAACGCAAAGCTGAAACCATTCTCAGCAACTTATCCCAACAGGCTGAAACGACTGACTCCAAAGCCTTGGTCATGGGCTGCGATTCGGTGTTGGCCATCCATGGCGAAATCCATGGCAAGCCCGCCAATCCAGCGGATGCGATCGCCCGTTGGCAACAAATGCGCGGTCAAACGGGTGAGTTATACACCGGTCATGCCTTAATCGAACACATACCCGATCAATCCAGCCCCGATCAATCCAACACAGCCGTGCGCCAAGTGGTGCGGTGTCAGGTGACCCGTGTACAGTTTGCCCAAGTGAGCGATCGCCAAATTGCTGCCTATGTCGCCACGGGTGAACCGCTCAACTGTGCCGGATGCTTTGCCCTAGAAGGAAAGGGGGGGCTGTTTGTCGAGCAACTGCACGGCTGTTACACCAACGTCATTGGTCTGAGTTTGCCCCTATTGCGACAGATGTTGGCGGAACTCGGCTATGATGTGACAGATTTTTGGGGCGGCGATGATTAGTGGTAAGTGATGAGTGGTAAGTGATGAGTGGTAAGGATCGTGGATTTATTAATATGCGAATCCTGGGGTAGGGACACGGCATTGCCGTGTCCTTACAGATTGACAGGCGTAGGGTGCGTTAGGCACCGCCGTAACGCACCGTTATCCAAGCGATTGATGCGTTACGCTAAGGCTAACGCATCCTACGAGTGAGGATAAGAGGCATAAATTGATGGCAAGGTTAGGGGGGCTAACCTTGCATCTGATGACACAATGCCGTGTCCTTACAGATTGACAGTTTTACAGGTTATTTGATCCACATTCCTAAGTGATCAGATGAGTGGATAGGGATGTGTTAGCATCCCGGTGAGCAGTGGGGGGATTGTGCCAGTCGTAATTGGCAAGTTCCCAAGTAATGGTCTCCAAGTAATGTATTGAAGGTGATGTGCTTGTGGCTCGGCTGCTGTCCCTAATTATTTTGGGTGGAGGGCTGGCGATTCTGTTGCTTCAGAATGGATCGCCAGTCCTACCCTTGGTGTTTTTGGGTAGTCGCTCCCTTGCCCTACCGCTAGGGGTATGGGTCGTAGCGGCAGCGATCGCGGGGGCAAGCACCACCGTTGTGATCAATTTATTGCTGCGGTTGCTGGGGGAAACGGCTCCAACCAGTCAGCGAGTGTGGACTCGTTCTCCCAGTCGCGAGGTGGAACCGGAACGGCGTTACGCCGATCGCCCAGTCCAAGATCAGGCTGGGGCAGCTCGTCAGACAGCTCCCAAATGGGGACAGGCATGGCCACGGGATGAGGAAGACCCGATTGAAGATTGGGACGACGAGGAAGCAATCGCCGATTCAGCCCAGGACTTTGACGAACCAGCCGATCGCGAACCTCGCGCTGATGTGCCGATGCCGGAACCCACACCCCGCCAACCCTCGACCTATTCCTACACGTATCGCGATCGCGACGACAGTACCGCCCGCTCGAAGCGGGTTGAGTCAGTCTACGCCCCCCCAGAACGACGCGAACCTGCACCAACCCCCAATCCCGCCGCCGGAAATCCCAAGGCCGGAGATCCGAAAGCCGTTTACGATGCCGACTATCGGTTGATTACACCGCCAACGGGCACCCCTAGCCCCGCCCCCTTCCGGGAGCCATCCCAATCCCCCCCCAGTCGCGATCGCGATGACTGGGAAGCCTCGCCACCAGAGGATGACGACTGGATTTAAGGGAATTTAAGCGCATTTAACCAAACTGAGCCGACGATAGCGATCCCATTTCTGACGGAATTCCCTCGCCGACCTGACCGTAAGCGAATCCACGATGGTAAAATAACTGGGTTGTTCAGTCGGGGAACGGCCTTGAGTCAATCCTTAGACCTACCCAGAGTAGATGATTTTTTACAGGAATTAGCAGCCATTCAACAGACTGGCTCTAAGCGAGTTGCCCTGTTGGGGTCGCGTCATGTCCCCTTAACCCACCAGCAGCTAATTGAGATGATGAGCTACGCGCTGGTGCTGTCCGGTAATCGGCTGATGACCTCCGGTTCCGCTGGCACGAACTCCGCCGCTATCCGGGGAGCCATGCGGGCAGACTCCAATTTGTTGACGGTGATCCTACCCCAGAGTTTGGCACGGCAACCCCGTGAGTCCCGTGACCAGTTGGAGCAGGTGATTCATTTGGTGGAAAATCCCGCCAATGATCATTTGTCCCTGGCTGAGGCCAGCTCATTGTGCAATCAGGAAATTGTCAATCGCTGCCAGCAGTTGATTTGTTTTGCCTTCCATGACAGCCAAACGCTGCTGGAGACCTGCCGCTATGCCGAAGAACAGCGCAAGATTGTCACGCTGTTCTATTTTGATTAGGCAGGCGTGGTCTGGATCGGGATAACCGGATTGCCAGCTAGTTGGGCTGGGTGTGCGGCGATCGCTTAAGTTCCTCGCTGCTTCACGAAGGGAACCAGATGCAGCATGTAGTCCCGTTTACCCAGCGGCACGCCCGTCATGCGGAGGATGTCGTAAGCCGTGACCAGATGGAAGTAAAAGTTGGGCAGCAGAAATTCATCCACGTAGGCATGACCAGACACTTCAATATAGAAGCCATAGCCGAGGTCAATCTCTGAGATCGCGGCTAATTTGCTATCGTCAAGCGTTATGCTTTCCACTAACGCTTTGGTCTGGTCGATGTAGTCGTAGGCTTGAGTCAAACGGGTCACCTCTGGGTCGAGGTTATCGGCAGGTTGCCCCGCACACCATAGGGCAAAATTGCGCGGTTGGTTGCAGGTGAAGGCGATTTGCGTGCCCAAAGGCAGCATATCCGCCACAATCCGCTGTTGCAAAAAAGCCTCACTCTCCGGGAAATGGGTTGCTGCTGTCTTCAGCAGGTGCTCCAGCGTACTGAGGCGACTGTGGAAGAGGGTTTTGATGGCATCAATGCTTTGAGTTGGCATGTTTTCAACTGGGTAAATCGTTAAAATCGGCTGAATCCTGAGTCTGTCAGTCACGTAGCCACACCGCCGCATGGATTGCGATCGCCGAGTCATACGCCCAACCATAGTCCGGTTATAGCGTAATCACACCCGATCGTGGCACCACATCCCCATCCCAACTACATAATCGCAACTACATAACCATCCACCATCCACTATCCACCATCCACCATTCCCAATTCCCCATTCCCCAATCCCACCCCCAAGTTAAAAGTCATTGCATAACCTGAGACTAAATCGGATTCGTTTCAGGCCAAATGATAAAATGCCTACACTTGTAACCGTTCACATCCCCCCACGGAAAACGTGTTGCGGGCTATGCCTGCTTGTTCCTGCCGTAACGGGAATTGGACGGTTACCTACACTTCAGTTTGAAGTTGATCAGCTTGAAATTGATCAGTTCCCAGTTAATCTGGCATCAAGTCTGACGTTAATTTGAACGGATCGGAACGATCATGTGTCTTTAGGAGGCAACTCGTGGGTCTAACGGTATCAATTCCTTCCCTTGATCTGGCGCACCTCTCCACCGCCGAACTTCAGGATTGGCTAGCCCGATTGACGGAGCGGATTATTGCTGGGGAGCGGATTGACCGAGAGACGGCGATCGCCCTCACCGAGATTGAGGGACAGGAGAATATTCTGCTACTGTGCGAGGCGGCGGATCGAGTGCGGCAGGCCTGCTGTGGCACCACGGTGGATCTGTGCAGCATTGTTAATGTCAAGTCGGGCAACTGCTCAGAAAATTGCGGCTTTTGCTCCCAGTCGGCTCACCATCCGGGTGAGGGGTCGCCAATTTATGGCCTCCAGTCACCGGATCAGATTTTGGAGCAAGCCAAGGCCGCTGAAGCCGCTGGAGCCAAACGGTTCTGTTTGGTGAGCCAAGGTCGGGGGCCGAAGTATGCTAGTCCCAAGTCGCAGGAATTTGCCCAAATTCTGGAAACGGTGCAGCGGATGGTGGCGGAAACCAACATTAAACCCTGCTGTGCCTTGGGTGAAGTGACTTTGGAACAAGCCCAAGCCTTGCGGGATGCAGGCGTAACCCGCTATAACCATAACTTGGAAGCATCGGAAGCCTTTTTCCCGGAAATTGTCTCAACCCATAGCTGGCGCGATCGCGTCGCGACGGTGAAAAACCTCAAATCCGTGGGCATTCAAGCCTGTACAGGGGGCATCTTGGGCATGGGCGAAAGCTGGGCAGATCGCGTCGATCTGGCTCTGTCGTTGCGGGAGTTGGAGGTGGAATCCGTTCCGCTCAACCTGTTAAATCCCCGTGCGGGAACTCCCCTCAGCGATCGCTCCAAATTGAATCCCTACGAAGCGTTGAAGGCGATCGCCATCTTCCGGCTGATTCTACCCGAGCAAATTATTCGCTATGCTGGTGGACGGGAAGCGGTAATGGGTGAGCTTCAGCACCTTGGACTGAAAGCCGGGATCAATGCTATGCTCATCGGTCATTACCTCACAACCCTGGGTCAACCGCCAGAGCATGACCATGCCATGTTGGCGGAACTCGGACTTCAGGGTGGCGAAGCACCTATTCCCGGAGCCTTTTCTGGTGAGCCGACAACCCATGCCACTGCCACCTAAACGCAGCGTGGTATCACCTGATGAATTGTTGTGGGCACTGATTGGTCTAATTCTGACTATCAGTGGCACCTTTTTGGAAGCATTCATCACCAACCCCCCGTGGATCTGGAGTGGCGGGGGGTTGTTTTCCCATTCGTTAGGCGTGACCTATCAGATTGGAGCCGTGTTGTTGACGGGTTGTATGGGCGGACGCAATGCCGGAGCCTTGTCCCAGATTGCCTACCTCGTCCTTGGCTTAGTCGGCTTCCCCATCTTTGATCAGGGCGGTGGCTTCATCTATCTGCAACAGCCTGCCTTTGGTTACCTGCTCGGCTTTATCCCCGGTGCGTGGGTCTGCGGTTGGCTGGCCTTCATCACCCCACCCCGCCTAGAATCCCTGGCGTTTAGCTGTTTCTGTGGCCTGTTGCTGATCCATGTGGTCGGGTTGAGTTATCTGATCATCAGCCACGGGTTAGGCTTTCCAGGCACCGCTGCCGTCCCCATCGGCCAAGCCGCTCTCAAGTTTTCGGTGCAAGCATTACCAGGGCAATTGGGCGTAACCTGCGCCACGACGGTACTCGCCTTCATCCTCCGCCACGTCATGTTTTATTAGATCAACCGCAAATCAGCTTGCTCAAACTTTAGAGGTGTAGTATCAAAAGCTTGGTTAGAAATCCCTTCTTTTGGGTCGCAGCATTCGCTGGCCTGTTTATCGATCGCATCACCAAAGATTGGGTGATGGCGGTATTTGATTTGGGCGAATCGTGGCCGTTGTGGCCGGGGGTGTTTCACTTCACCTTTGTGGTGAATCCGGGTGCTGCCTTCAGCCTGTTTCGTGAGAGTGGCGAGTGGTTGCGCTGGGTGTCGTTGTTGGTCAGTTTGGCCTTATTTGTGGTGGCATGGCTGGGGCCTCGATTTAGCCGTTGGGAACAATGGGGGTTTGGATTTATTTTTAGCGGTGCGTTTGGCAATGGCATCGATCGCTTCGCCGCTGGTAAGGTCGTGGACTTCCTGGATTTCCGGTTGATCAACTTCCCGATTTTCAACATGGCGGATGTGTTTATTAATGTTGGCGTTGCCTGTTTACTGTTGGGTGCATTTTGGCCAGAGTCGCGATCGCGTTCCACCAAACACTCGCAATCACCTCCACCATCCGATTAATGGTTTAGGTTTAGGTAATTGGTAATAGGTAATGGGTGATGCGGATTGGTCAAGTAACCTGCGTCCCTATTCCCTCCCACTCTCTCACGCACGTTCCTCCATGTCCCCTCCAGAATTAATTATTGAAGCAGGTCGTACTGAACGGCAGTATTGGCAAGACCTCTGGCGATATCGTGAGTTGTTTTACTTTTTGTCGTGGCGCGATATTTTGGTGCGCTATAAGCAAACGGCGATCGGGATTGCCTGGGCATTAATCCGCCCCTTTCTGACCATGGTGGTATTCACGATTGTGTTTGGCCAGTTGGCGAAGTTGCCATCGGACGGTGCGCCGTATCCAATTTTGGTGTTTGCAGCCATGTTGCCCTGGCAATTTTTTGCCAATGCGCTGACCGAGTGTAGCAACAGTCTGATCGCCAACTCCAACCTCATTTCCAAGGTGTATTTCCCCCGGTTGATTATTCCGGCCAGTGCGGTGATTGTCAGCTTTGTCGATTTTCTGGTGTCGGGGATGATTTTGCTGGGGTTGATGGCCTGGTATAACTACATTCCCAGTTGGCGAATTCTCACCTTGCCGCTGTTTATCCTGATTGCGTTTGCGGCGGCCATGGGAGCGGGGTTGTGGTTGGCGGCGTTGAATGTGCAGTATCGCGACTTCCGCTACATTGTGCCGTTTATTGTTCAATTTGGTCTGTATATTTCTCCGGTTGGTTTCAGCAGCAGCATTGTGCCCCCCCAATGGCGGTTGATTTATTCTCTCAATCCCATGGTGGCGGTGATTGATGGCTTCCGGTGGGCAATTCTCGGCGGTCAAACCCAGTTGTATGGGCTAGGATTTGGTCTATCACTGAGTTTAGTCATCAGCCTGTTGGTGACAGGGATTTGGTATTTTCGTCGGATGGAACGGACGTTTGCGGATGTGATTTAGTTTTACTGGTAATTGGTGATGGGTAATGGGTAATTGGTGATGGGTAATGGGTGATGGCTGACTGGTAATGCGGGAGAACGCTGGATGGCGTATCTAATTTGGCAAAAGATCTGGCGTAAGGGGATCAGTTGGTTGCGAACCCGCTGGGGGTTGTTGCGTCCCTGCGATCGCCCCCAACGGATTTACCTGACCACGGCGGAATTCATTGCCGAACAGCAAACCATCAGCGATCCGGCGGATTCATCTCTGAGTGCTGATCCTGATTTGGTCTATCTTCCCCTGAGTGAGGCTTACACGATTCGTCGGTCGGTGCTGCCGCAGGGATTAAGCGATCCAATTCCCCAGGCATTTCTGAACGAGCTTCAGCACGAATCGCCGCCTACCTTTGTGGCCACGATGCCCCAGGGACGGGTGTGGGGCATCCATGGCACCGTGATTACCCCCACCAATGCCCTGTTGGCAGATGTCTCGCTGGAGCATGGCCCCCCACCCGATCAGCATCCTATCTTCCAGCAGGCCAAATTACCCGCACCGCACCGTTTACGGGGCAGAGCCGTTACCCTCTCTGTAGCTGGAGGCCATACCTATTTCCACTGGATGACGGATTTGTTGCCTCGCCTCGATTTACTTGAGCAAGCGGGTATCGATTTAGGCAGCATTGATCATTTCATTCTTAACAGTCATGCTTTGCCGTTTCAATCGGAAACCTTAGCAGCGTTGGGCATTCCCAAGCGCAAGGTGGTGGAAAGTCGGTTGTATCCACATCTCGTTGCCGATTCGTTGATTGTGCCTGCCTTGCCCGGTTGGACAGGGAATCCGCCCCAGTGGGTCTGTCACTTTTTACAACAAAAACTCCAGCCCAAGCTACGCCGACCAGACGCACATGGGCAGTGCCAACCTGCGGCTAAACTTTACATTTCTCGTGCGCGTGCAGCCAGTCGGCGATTAACCAACGAGGCCGCTGTCCAGCAATTTTTGACGAGCTATGGGTTTCAGGTGGTGTATTTGGAAGCGTTGACGGTGGCGGAGCAGGCAGCGTTGTTTGCAGGGGCACAGGCGATCGCGGCTCCCCATGGGGCAGGGTTAACCAATTTGGTCTTTTGTCAGTCGGGCACTCGCGTGATTGAATTGTTTCCCCCCAATTACGTCAACGTTTGTTACTGGGCATTGAGTAATCAAGTCGGATTGGATTATTACTACCTAGTAGGCGAACAGGTTAAAGATAGCACCTCGATTGATCTGTCAGCTTTAGCGCAGGTATTGCAGATGGCTGGTTGTGATCCGGTTTGAGTTGCCTACACGCCGGGTTATAGCTTGGGCATGACCCAGAGCTAAACCACGCAGAGCGAAACAAGGGGCTTCAGTCCCTTGCCTGCAATAGCCCACACGAAATAATTCACCCGTACTATAATTGGTTGGCGTACACCACACAACATCACGTGGAGCAACACCATGACCAACCCATTTCAGCAACCCGGAGCCTTTAGTTGGTGCGAACTGATGACCCCGGATCCAGCGGCGGCGAAGGCATTTTACGGCCAATTGTTTGGCTGGACATTGATGGATGGCGATGTGGGCGGCATGGCCTATACCGCCATCAAGGTGGGCGATGGGGAAGTAGGGGGTATCATGGCGATGCCGCCCGATATGCAAGGGCGACCACCGTTTTGGGGCGTGTATGTCACGGTGGCGGACATTGAGGCCACGGTGAAACTGGCGCAGGAGTTGGGTGGGATGGTCTTGGTGCCGCCGATGGAGATTCCGGGGATTGGTCGCTTCAGCATGATCCGCGATCCCCAAGGGGCGATGTTTAACGTAATTCAGTACGCGAATTTGCCGTAATGGTGTCGTAGTGTAAGGAGGGGGTAATCAAGTAAGCCACCCTCTAATATTCTTCTGTTTACGAAGAGTTCTGTTTACGAAGAGTTATATAGCAATCCGAGTTGAGTCGCACACAAGACAGACTGTTCAACGTCCCAAGCAAGGGGCTTAAGCCCCTTGCTTGGTCGCGGCTGATTGAGGATTGCTATATGTCAATAGACGATGACCATCACGCCAAAGCCAGTTTAGCCAAGTTTCAAGTATCTGCTGACCGCCTGGATTCATGGGAGATCCCAATGAATCCAGTGCTTGATCACGGTAATCAAGTGCTAAGTTGATCAAACTAGGTCTCACCTGCATTTCGTCTAGGAGAACCACAATTTGAGTATGGTTCAGCCTTGGGTCAACACACAGTCTTTTGAGGTGTTGAGCCTGAGGCTGTTCAAGCGAAAGACCGTAGAATACAGGAAAAGTCAGTCGGCCACAAGCTAAATCACTAGGCCCATCAGGGAACCACATCGCTTCAATATCATCAAGAATCTGTATCATCCAGCCCAGAGAAACACCGCAATCCTCACATTTGCTGATTTTGCCCACATCGTCTGTTCCGACATAAGCACTTGAAGCGGCGGCAAATTTATAGGCCGATACAGTTTTCGCATGTACAACCTTGCGATAATCAGAAAGTTGTGTGGATAAATGTCTGATATCTTGGTCTTGCCCAGAACAAACTTGCCTCAAGGAGTGGAAGTAGTGATCAAGAAGACGGTCATGGCGATGCGGTAGTAGAGGTAAGCGTAACAACTCACGAGTAACAATTGCAGATAGAGACAAGGCTGCATTTAGACTGCGGTCAACACCGACTGATCGGTATAGGGCATCAGGATTATCTCTGTCAGCACTATCATCAACGATACGTAGAACTAATGCCATCAGAACCATCGCTGCTGATAGGCGAATTGACAGATCCCTATCCGTGCTACAAGCACTACCCGTAGCGATCGGCAGCAATGCAGATGGATCTAGTGGTTCTGGGAGAATTTCATCAACGATAGAACCGAGTTCAATCCATCCATGCTTAGCCCAATCAATCGCCTGACATCTGATCTCATTTAGTAGACCCAATAGATTCAAGGTAATTCCTTTACCGAAGAGGTGATGTCAGAGATGGAAGGACGGACTTCGGGGATTATAGACAAATCATCAATCCACCTAATCAATTCAGCTTAATTTTTGGGGGACTGGCTTAGCACAAGCAAGATAGTTAATTGTGAGAGCGTGTAGGGATAGGCAGCGGCTCAGGCTCAGGATCTGCTTGACGAGGAGGGGATTGGATGGTCGTTTCTAAAAACTCATCATTTTCCCCATACTTAGTGATCCGCCGCTGATCAACAGTTCCTGTAATCTCAATTCGAATTACAGGATGCCATACACCTTCGACATTCACCCAAGCAATGGTCTGGGGAACTTCAGCAGCTTGCTTAGTCCACTGCCGATTATCTATTCGATCTTCAAACAGGATTTGCCCCGGATGTACGGCACCGGACGGAGATGTTGCACCGGTTGTCATGACATTTTCCTCTTTGATGTTCTTCTGAATCAGCGGAGGACTTTCAACGCATGAATAAGCGTTAGCACTAAACAAGCATACTATAACGAAACCGATGCTCCAACGGCAAATAAGACGCATTATTTATACTCCGCGTCTAGGATTTGGAAGCGGTTAGGCACGATTTGTTGATACTCGGCAAACCGAGGTGAACCCTGGGTACTGGTATACACTTGTATGGTTTCAGCAACATCCTCATCAATTGAGGCCATCGCGTAACCCGATACAGATGCTTTGTCTTTATCCATAGCCTGTTTCCAATCCACCCATTTGCCTGCTTTAGTGTCAGTTCCCCAGGTCTTGTATGACCAAGTGTGCCCCGTCTCATGAATCATGGTGCCACGCATATAATTGTCGCTTGGTAAGGGCTTGGCCTCTGGATTGGGGTAAATAGTCACAATGCCTGACTTCCCAGCAGTCATGTAGGAATGGAAATCAGGTGTTTTGTATTCAGCAGCCCAATGGGCATCATCGGGGTTGACAACGACATTGAGTAAAATTGTGGTGATGGCTGAACGGTTAGACTTGGGTAAATAACTGGCTGATTCAGCCGCTTTTTCAACTGTATGATTGTGATACCCCTTTTCAGGAGCCTTGGGCGCGATGATGGTTAAGCTGATGCCGTCTGCAAACTTGACAGTCCATTTTTCTGCATCTGCTTTTTTCCCTCTAAATTGATAGTCTTTCTCTGTGGCCGGTCCTTCTAGCTCATACTTGATAGCTACAGTCGTGACAGGTTCATTAACTACAGAAGGCAATGATTCCTTCGCACTAATTAGACCACTCAGAGCCTTAGCTTGTTCAACATCGGGTTGACTCGCTAATGTCGTCAACATCCCCTGTAACTTCTTACGAGCCGATGCTGAAACGTTGTTCGATTCACCCTTTAGCATGTTCTCTAACATCGCCTGATCTTCTTTCGGCAGCTTGCTCCACCCAGCTAGCTTTTTAACAGCAGCGACTGCCACTCTTGCCTCCACTGGTTGCATTGAGAAGGGGATGTCGGTTGATGTGGGCTTGTCACCCCATTCTGGGTTCCAGGTTAGGGTGATCGCAGGGGTGGCAACGTCATTCAGTAAAACAGATTTACATTGAATAGCATTGGGGTCGAATGTCAGATTCCAAGTTTCAACCTTGTCCTTAATTTTATTTCGGAACCAGCCTAAGAAGCTGTCTTGGGCATAGGCGGGATCACTGCTGAGAATGATTTCGTTAGCACCTAAAGCTTCTACCTGTTTTGGGGTCTCCTTTTGCGGAGTTTCCTTTTGCGAGGTCTCCTTTTTCGAGGTCTTTTTAGAACCTGAACCCCCACACCGATGGATGCGTCTCTTGTCTGAGCGTTGTACCACTTCAACGGGTTGTCCTAGGGCACTCGCACTAGCAAGTGATGTTTGTAACGAGGGCAGACGGCTATACAGATCTGTCCTCGCATCCCGATGATGTAGTCGATGTACCGTCTGAGGTTGGGCAGCATTTTGCTGTACCACATGGGTCAACTCATGGGCGATCAGTTCCTGTCCGCCGCGACTGCCTGGTTCATAGGCTCCCTGCCGAAAAAAAACATCCGATCCAGTCGTAAATGCCTTCGCCTGAATGGATTGATTCAACTGGTCTGCCTGGGCATTCGTATGTACCCGCACCCCACTAAAATCCGCCCCCATTGCCGCGCCCATCTGCTCCTGCAACTCCGGCGCGAGGCTCTGTCCACCCCCACGAGCTGCATTAATTTCACCCTCCAGATCCGCCGACACCGCCTCATCCTCATCCCCGACGGGTGCTCGTTGGAGTTTCTCCTCCATTGATTCTCGTTGCAACAGATCTATCGGCTTCATCTGCAACTCGTCTTCGTCATCCGGGTCCACCTGCCGTTGCAGCCCATCCACCATGGGTTTCATCTGGATGTCGTCGTTCTCCTCCGCCCCTATCCGCTGCACCAATGCCACAGGTTTCATTTGCAGTTTATCGTGCTCATCCGATGCCGCTTCCCGTTGCACCGCCGCTTGCCCGCTCGTCGCCACAGACTGCCCAGCCCCTGGAGTATGGATTTGCTCCACGACCTGCGCTGCTACGCGATCCGCTTCCTGCTCATACCGATCATTGGGCTGCCCCACAGTCAGCTTCGCTTGGATCAGCGGGATGCCACGTCTCCAGCCCATTCCCACAGATTTCGGTCTACGGGAGGGCATATTCGGTGGATACAAGGAAAACGGTAACGATAGCCCATCCCCAATTCCGTCTACTTCTGCATCATTTACTGTGTGATCTACTGTGTGATCGGGTTTGGTTTGTACAACGGGTGATGTCCCCGCACCAGGCAATAGCTCCCCAGATGATGTGGGAGGGGCATGATTCAACCATAGAACTGATCCAGTAGTCTCATTGCCAGTTGTTTCATTCGCTGTGGCTTGGGCATCGTCGGTTCTGACAGACGATGGCGCGATCGCTGTTTTTTCGGGTGGGCGCAGATTAAATGTACCCAACTCCACCCCCAGGGTAGAGGAAACAGCCATCTTCGCTTGGATGGGACTGCTAGACGTATTTGGCGACGGTTCCATAACCCACGTTTCATGGGGACGACGGGGAAATGGATTAGTTGGGGATGCCGGAACAACCTGAGACGGAGGAGCAACTATAGCAA
The DNA here is from genome assembly GCA_964550475.1 of uncultured bacterium. Classification (GTDB taxonomy): domain Bacteria; phylum Cyanobacteriota; class Cyanobacteriia; order CAIUCS01; family CAIUCS01; genus CAIUCS01. The sequence goes on along the minus strand of CAZJZR010000008.1, from coordinate 235 downwards.
TCTGGGGGGGCACAGAACCGGCCTTGGGTTGGCTAACTTGGCTCTGGGGGCGGGCAGGTTCTGTGTCGTGAGTTGGCATAGGAAGAGTCCAAAGCGAACATCAATTGAGAAAGTGAGAGAGAGGTGACCCCAATCAAGTCTGAAGCGAAGGAAGTAGCTGCATCTGTGGGTGTTCTCCCCACTTTCTCTGTGTTCAAGCTTTGTTTTTAAAACCACTATAACACTCGTGTGTAAG
>CAZJZR010000007.1:0-20002 GCA_964550475.1 uncultured bacterium | reverse complement strand
GTTTGCGATGTCAGAAATGGCGATCGTGTCTTCCCGCAAAGCCCGTCTGCAACAACTCGCCAACAAAGGTGATATACGAGCCACTGCGGCGTTGGAGTTGGCCAGCACGCCCAACCGTTTTTTGTCCACCGTCCAAATTGGCATTACCTTAGTCGGCATTCTGGCGGGTGCATTTGGTGGTGCCACCCTGTCAGAAAAATTAGCTGCCCAGCTTAAACTGATTCCATTTCTCGCCCCCTACAGTCAGGCATTGAGCTTGGGCGTAGTGGTTTTGGGCATTACCTACCTATCGCTGATCCTGGGTGAGTTGGTGCCCAAACGGATGGCTCTGCAACATCCAGAGGCGATCGCCTGCATGGTGGCCATTCCCATGGGGGTGATTTCCACCATCGCGTCTCCAATTGTTCACTTGCTGAGTAACTCCACCGAACTGATCCTCAAGCTGATCGGCATCGGACCCTCAACGGAGCCAACTGTAACGGAAGAAGAAATCAAGATTCTGCTGGAACAGGGCACCCAAGCAGGCACCTTTGAAGAAGCCGAGCAGGATATCGTCGAGCGGGTCTTTCGCCTGGGTGACCAGCAGGTGGGCGTATTGATGACCCCCCGACCTGACATCATTTGGCTAGATTTGGAAGATTCGTTGCAAGAAAACCAACGCCAAATTGTCGAAAGTGGCTGTTCTCGCTTCCCCGTCTGCCAAGGCGGCTTAGACGACGTGGTGGGGATCATTCAACTCAAAGACGTGATTGCCAGCACCTTCGCCGGAGAACCGCTGGATCTGACCGCATCCCTCAAACAACCGCTGTTTGTGCCCGAAAGTACCCGCGCCCTGCGAGTCATGGAATTGTTTAAGCAATCCGGCAACCACATGGCGTTGGTGGTGGATGAGTATGGCGTAATTCAAGGATTGGTGACATTGAATGATGTGTTGGAGGCGATCGTGGGCGATATCCCGTCCAGCGGTGAACCGGAAGAACCGGAAGCCATCCAACGGGAGGATGGTTCCTGGCTAGTGGACGGCATGATGCCTGCGGATGATTTCCGAGATTTATTTAACTTGGAAGAATTGCCAGAGGATGAAAAGGGCAATTATCAAACCGTCGGCGGCTTCGTGATCATGCACCTCGGTCGCATTCCCACCGTTGCCGATCACTTCACCTACCAAGGCATCCGGTTTGAGGTGGTAGACATGGACGGCAACCGAATTGATAAGGTGCTGGTGGTGCCCGCCAAAACTGAAGCAGAACCGGAATGAGGCATGGTTATCCCGGTAATGTAACTACTTTTTGTTGGCAAGCTGCGTAAAATTACCTCTCGCTTCCAGAGATATAGGTATCAGGGATGCGTTACTTACCCTTGGTTCAAGGGTAAGTAATGTTGCTGCATGGCTAAAAATGGGAGCAATTCTACTCAGCGGGAGGGTAACCATGATCCACTATCAGGCTCATCCAGTATCCCAGGCGATCGACGTTCCGGTGATTGAACAACTAATCCAGACTCAGGGAGACGATGACGGCACTCGACGGATTCAAGTCACAGTAAAACATGTGCATCAATACCAGGGTAGTGGATTGATGGAGGCGGTACTGGCATTGTTGACGGCACTGTTATTTATTTTCGGCAGCGTGACCTTGGCGATCGCGGCTAGCAAGTTCTATCAGGGTGTGCAGAGTAGTCGAGCATCAGTCGCGCGATCGTTATAACTTCAAGCTATAAATGATGTAACTACTGGTCTTTATTTTTTCAAAAAAGCATGGGAGTATATCTGTAAATTTACTGAATACTCTCGGGCTTAATAATATTGGTTGTCTCAAATCTATTTGATTCGAGACAACCAACATTAGTTTTTAATTTAGGACGCTCTACCATGCAGACACCATTTTCTAAGCAACTAAAGTTGCGCTCCCTAACATCCTTAATTGGGGTAGCCGGACTCTGTACCTTGCTCCAACAACCTGCAACTGCCGCACAATTCCACCAGGGTTGGAACTACGCCTTTGATGCGGTGAATGATAGTCTCGCACTCAGACCAGACAACACTCGTCAGGCGGGTGGCACGATCTATGAAATTGGCGGCTTAGCTTTCAAAGATGATGTGGATACCGATAGTCTATGGTTTGCCATCAGCGGTAACTTGCCCATCTATGGGGACAATATCGGAGCTACACAACTTTGTCCTGCTGGAGATTCACGTTGTTACCCTGTACCAGATGCCAACATTGGCTGGGGTGATTTAGTTTTAGACTTCTCTGGATTAGGTAACCTAAAAGCCGCCAGTGATGCCCGCCAGTTATATGCCATCCGCTTTTCTCCCACCAACGATTCGGGAGCACCATTCTTGGGCGTGTATCGCGATGTCCAACTGGCGAGCGTGGGACCAGAAAATGCTGGGTATCCCACGTTAGCGAATAACAATAATATGTTGCGTATCCTCACAGGAGGGCGCACAGCCAGTATGGGTGATTTAGCCTGGAATGACCCCTATTACAACCCCTATACCACTTCAGTCCCGTTCAATAACACAGCCAACCACATGCCCAATGTGATTGGCTCTGGCACAAAGGTCGCGGAAGTTACATTATTAGGCCGTAGCGATTTAGAAAAGGCAGGTCTGGATTCTAGCTTTTTACCATCTGGAACGAACAATATTTTTGGCTTCCGCATTCCCAAATCTGTCCTGCAAGCGGGTCAGTTTGTAGCCACACTCCTAACCGAATGTATTAACGATGGAATTGCTCTTGTGAGCCAATTGGTTGCTACACCACCCCCTCCGCCCGTATCGCAGATTTGCCCTGTATTAGATGGACAGCGCAACGCACTTCTTCCTACCAGAATTGAAAATGGGGTGAAGATCTTTGAGAATGTGCCCAGTGGATTATGGTACGACCCAGATCCAACTATGGGTTTTATCTTTGAAACCGTTGGTAATAGTTTGTTCACAGCTATTAACGGCTTTCCCTGTGCTGTGATTTCACCCCAAAACCCCTCAGGGCAACAAGTTCCTTTCAATGTGCTAGTGGAAAATCAAGATGGAGAGTACCAATTTATTGGGGATTATTACGCAGGACAAACAGAGTTGAATTTTGAACAGATATATGGAACTGGTGTTTCAAAATTCCTGATTACGGGGATTGATCCAAATGCTTGGATTCCTTGGTTAACTGATGGACCTCAGAACCCTCTAGCGTTTGAACTAGATTTCGACCAATCAGTTGTTTCCTTTAATTTGACCCGGGTTGACGATCTCACAACACTTCGAATTAAACCTCGTGTAGGCCCTCCACTTGAACCTCCATGTTTTGAAAAAGATCAATGTATCAAGGTGCCGGAGCCTTCGATGTTGTTTGGGTTAGGCATGGTCACAATTGGTTTGTTTCATCAACAGCGTCGTCGCAAGATCCAATCAAAATCCTAAATCAGTCAGTTTCATGAATATTAGATTGGGTCATGTAGAATTTGACCCAATCTAGATTTTAATGCAACAGAATCTGACAATTCCACCTATTACCATGCATACAGCTAACGTAACCATTCACATCCCCCCAGAAGAAAAGCGTTGCGGGCTACGCCCGCTTGTTCCTCCCCTGACGGGGAGTGAACGATTACCAGCTAACAATTCTAATTAGCCAAGGATGTGCGGGTGGAATTGTTGATTTGGAATCAGTTAACCCATATATCCCTTGAGGATAGGGAGAACTTATGCACGATCACGTCAACTATCCCATCTTAGGATGGACGATCGCATTAACATCCTTCACCTGGAATGCAGTTTATCTAACTCCTGCAATTGCCCAAATTATTCCTGATGGCACTCTAGGCGGAGAAGCATCCATTGTTAGCCCCAATCAATTGATTAATGGATTACCCAGCGATCGGATTGATGGTGGAGCAATTCGGGGAAGTAATTTATTTCATAGTTTTAGTGCGTTTAATATCCAAGATGGACGCGCAGCTTATTTTGCCAACCCTAATGGCATTGGCAATATCATCGGTCGAGTTACGGGTGGCGATGTCTCAACCATCTTGGGCACCTTAGGCGTTCTCGGCAATGCTAACTTATTTTTGATTAATCCTAATGGGATTCTGTTTGGCCCTAACGCTCAGTTAGATATCCGTGGATCGTTTGTGGCAAGTACGAGCGATCGCCTACTTCTGAGTGATGGCACAACATTCAGTGCAGTCAATCCCCAAGCTCCCCCCTTACTAACTGTTAATGTGCCGATTGGTCTACAACTTGGTGTAGCCCAAGGGACTATTGTCAATGCTGGCAATTTAGCAGTGGGTCAAAACTTAACGTTGCATGGTGGTAGTATTTCCAGCTCAGGTGAACTAACAGCACCCAACGGTAACATTACGGTTCGCAGTACTACAGGAGATGTCGCACTGAGGTATTTAGCGGCGCAAACGGCAACTATTGAGGCAGCAGAAAATCTTAACTTAATCGGTAGCCAGCTTTTCACGCAAGCAGACCTGACTCTAAATGCCCAAAATACAATTCGGATTAGAGATACCACGACTCAACCAGTCATGTTATGGGCGGGTGGAACGTTACAGTTGCAAGGCGATCGCGCCATTGATATTTTTGCCTTAAACAACCGAGACAGTCATTTTGTCTCTGGTCGTGATTTGATCCTACGCTCTAGTACCGCAATTGGTGGCGATGCTCATTACTGGGCAGGTGGTAACGTCCGGATTGAACAATTGGATGGCAGTCTAGGAGAGCTTTACAGCCCCTACGATCCTATTTTTCGTGCCCAGGGAGATGTACTTATGGGTGGGTACAATGGATTTTCCCTGCATATCTTTGCTGGCGGACAGGTGAATATTTCTGGGCCTATCTTCATTACAGGCGCAGAAACAGTTGCTGCTGATACCATTCTTGAAACGGTTACCTTACAAGATGGGAGTCTATTGCAGATTGATGGACTCAATCGCCCCACACTCGATATTCGCGCTGGTACGTTAAACATAGGGACACCGGGTTTTACAAATACTGCTCCACCAATCCCTTTGATCCCTCCCCCACCAAACCCACAACCCGATCCAAATTTACCTATTACAGGTGCCAACATCACAGTTGGTCCTATTGAATTTAGTTCTCCCAATGGGACATTTAGATCTCCCAATGGGACTGTGTTTTTAACCAATAACTACGCGCCTAATCTGGGTTTACCAGCAGGCAACATCACTGTTAATGGATCTGGAATCAATACCAATGCAGGTGTGGGGAACAGTGGTTCAGTCACGATGGATGCTAGAGGCAGCATTAACCTAAATGCTCCAATCGACACCAGTTCTACGACTGGCACTGCTGGCGATGTGCGATTATTAGCTCGAACTAGCATTGACATCAATGCTCAGAGTGCCAATGCTACTAAGGCTGTTCAATGGATCACAACCAATACGTTGCCTGGTAACAATGGTAATGCAGGGAATATCTGGATTACAGCTCCTCAGGTGACGGTGCAAAAACTAGCAGCCATTACAGCCAATACATTTGGAGCCGGTACAGGTGGCACAATTGAAATTAATGCTAACCAGTTGACATTAGATAGAGGGTTCATAACAGCGATCACTGGAGATAGTACTGGCAATAATGCATCAGCCTCCCCCAACACAGGCCAAGGTGGCAATGTATGGATTTTTGCCAATTCAGTTGATTTACGCAATACAAGTAGCATTTCCGTCCAAACAAATGATCTGAGTTCCGGTGATGCGGGCACGTTAACGATTCAAGCCAATCGATTAAATGTTCAAGACCGTTCTCTGATTGCTGGAACTACATCTGGTCAAGGGCGTGGGGCTGTAATGCAACTCAACATTGCCGATACATTCACCCTAACAGGTACAGGTAATAATCTTCCCAGTGGACAAACAGGTATTTTCTTCGGCTCATCTGGTAGTGGTAATGCTGGCAGTTTAGAAATCTTGAACGCCCGACAGGTTATTTTGCAGAATGGAGCCTCAATTTATGCCAATGCGGCCAACACTGGATCAGCAGGCAATGTGTCAGTGAATATACCTAACGGCATTCTGCAAATTACTGGTGTGGGTAATAATGCCAGTGGACAAACGGCCAGTGGAATTGTGGCAGAAACCCGTAATAGTGGACGCGGTGGAGATATTCGAGTTAATGCCCGCCAGGTATGGATTCAAGATGGTGGGCAAATTTCAGCACAAACCATTGCTACAGGACAAGCCGGAACCCTTGCCGTCAATGCCTCAGAATTGATTAACATTTCCGGTACAAATGGTCGCTTTCACAGCCGATTATTCTTTGATTCCTCTGGGGCAGGTACAGCAGGCGGGATTCAGGTTAACACCAATCAATTATTACTCTCCAATGGAGGGCAAATCACAGTTAGCGGCACCGGATCAGGCGTTTCCGGCAACATTGATATCAATGCGGCTCGGATTGATATGGCCAATCGTGCTCAAATTCGGGCGTTTACCACCTTGAGTGAGGGGGGAAATATTTTTTTGCGGTTGTCTGATCCCGGTGTCTCTATTGGCATGAGAAACAACAGTGAAATTTCTGCCGAAGCCTTTGGCTTTGCTAACGCTGGAAATTTAACCATTGATGCTAAGGGGATGATTCTCAGTTGGGATGGCTTAGCCGGTAACAATGATATTGTCGCTAATGCTGTTTTCGGGCAGGGTGGTCGGATTGGTGCTACAGCATTACTCATCTTAGGTTTTCAGCAATTTCAAGGAAAGCGCACTCCAGAAAGTGACTTTACCTCACTTTCCCTCAATCCTGACTTTCCCGGTGAAATTTTCATTAATACCCAACAGTCTCCGAATGCAGAATTGCCCCAAGATATCCCCCCTAAGCAAGTAGCGCAGGTGTGCCAGCCAGAGGCTAGTGCCGAGGAACGGAGTGAATTTGTGGTGCGGGGGACTGGGGGCATCCCCACCCGTCCGGTCGATGATGTGGGCATGGATGAGGCGATCGCAGTCCCATTAGCCGATCCCGTTACGCTATCCCAACCCGTCAGTCCCCAAGCTAAAGCCAACACATCACCACAACCCGCGATCGTTGAAGCCCAACGAGCGATCCAATTGGCCGATGGCACCCTGAAACTGATTGCGCCCGCAGTTGCCACGGGCTTGCCTACCCCCACTTGCCAAACCAGATGATTGTGTTTTTGTAGCCTGTCACGTTTGCCGATCCCTTACCCGTGCATCTCCTGGTAACTGGTTATGGTTAATTTCACCTGTTTGCGGTCTGTCAAGTCGGCGTTGGGTCGGTTGCTGGTCATCGGACGCGGTTAGTTGAAGCTTACACAACAGCAAAACCACAAGTCTCAGTGATATTCACAATAAACTCAGGTTGGTTCTATGAAAAGTTTTCATGTTGCAAAGACTACAACTCTTACAACTTTAATTACAACCTTACTGTTCCTCGGCTTACCCACTGCAAAAACAATTGCTCAAATTAATTCCCCTGGAACCGTAGCATCTGTTACCACTCAACCGCTAATCCCCCTAGTTCCCCATTGGCAGGATGGATACTTCAATGACCAAGGCGAGTATGTAGTTGATCAACCATCCTGGGGACAGTTAACCCTTACTGGTGGAAGCTTTACAGCCTCTGCTAACCCTAACAATCGGTTAATCCGCCGTTGGATCAACAAATTCACAGGGCAAGTGAACCTCCGCACTCTGTTAAAAACGACAACTGGTGCGGAAGTCAATGCAGAAGTTCGAATAGGCACAAATATTTTTCCGATTCGGGGTGGGCAAGGTGCATCGCAGGGGCGAATGAGTTTAGACATCAATGTTCAAGCGGGTCAGGCGATCGATTTTGTATTTAGTCCCACTAGTACTAACCGAGGTGGAGATTTTACATTTCAAGCCAACTTAGGTGTGCCTACAGGCTTGATTTTTGTTAACAAATTGCAACGCATTACTGATCCTAAGCCAGCCCTTCCAATACAACCTGGCCAGATTATTACTATGGATCGACACATGACGATTGATCTACATCTTGATCCTCCTTATGGATATCTTGATCCTTATGGATATCCTTATCAAGTGATGGCTAATGTTCGCTCTGGAGCAAGTAGAACATTTCCACTTGTGGGAAACTACTCTTCTGGTACAAGTATTAGCTTTGATGCCTGGACGATTGGAGAATTTGTTGATGGTACCGCTGATGTCGATTACAGGAACAGTCTGGTTTTTGCTCGTTCTTTGCTTTCTGTTATTCCTTCTATTTATGGGTGGAATCCCTTCTACGCTAGCGGCGATCGCTGGTATCGCATTCTGGGCACCAATTTCTGGATGTCCGAAACATCTTTGTTCTCTTTTACACCTAAATTTCAAATAACATCTATATCATCTACTACTGCTAGCCATGTAGGACTGGTTACTGGAAACTTGGGTGATGGTAGCACAGTTTACGAATCCTATGGTGGCTATAACCCAGGTATATACTTAGATCCCTTGAATGATAGCGAACGATCAATTACATGGCAGAGCGGAGTACAGAATCAGCATTCTCTCGGTACATTTATTTCCCAATCTACTACCTCCCAAGCTAATCTTTCCTACTGGCACATGGCGATTGATAGTCAATATGCCACCGCCTTCGTCAGCGAAGCCAGCGCACTTGTCGGCCAACGTTACTTAGATAACCCCTACTGTGGAACATTGAGCGCAAATTGTTTCTACACCCCTGAGCAGCACAAAGGATCTACGGGAGCCTATTCAACCGTTGGCTACCTCGAAGCCATTGCTGAGCGCGTTGGTATGAATAGCGGCGAGGGTTTCATTCCAGACAATCTGGAATCCCAACAAATCACCCAAATTATTGTGCCAGCTAGTAATGGGGTCAGCCTACAAAGTTTACCTGACCCCTTCCTTAGCTCGCCTGTCTTCACACCAGAGGGATTTGAATTTTATATGCGCCACAACGGCAGCAGTTGGGGAAATTGGCTATATGGCTGGTTAGAAGCTAGCGATTTCCTCTTAACTGATCCGGATGGGTTCCAACTGGGGTTTAGAAGTGGCAACCTGATTCAAGGCATTCAGGGGGCATCCATCATGCAAAGCCAGTTTGGAAAAATATCTCCTCTGGCATTACCAGCATTATCGAATTCTGGCAATGCACTGCCTCCACCACAGTCCTCACCTCCACCGACTGCAAACAACCAATGTAACTCTCCTAACCCCAATAATCCTGTCGAAAATTTCTTCCAATTTGTCATCCCCGATCGCAAACCAGGGCAGTACACCCTTCAGCTATGGGGAGCCAGTACAAACGCTAGAGGAGTAATTGGCACAACTGCGGGTTCAACTGTCGTGTATCCCAGTTGTCCAAATCCCAACCCCTCTCCTACACCTTCCCCCTCTCCTACATCCTCCCCTTCACCATCGCCCACACCTACATCGTCTAACAACACCATTGTCATAAATCCCGGTGGGTCAATTACTGTCTCTCCCAGTAATCCTGTGTCTCGCAGCACGCCCGAACCCTCTGGCGTGATTGGGTTGGTCACTGTGGTCATGGGCAGTGCTTGGCTAAAACTTCGGCAACGGCAAAACCGCAAATCCTAGTGATATCCATATTCAGGGGTAAGGCCGAAGGTAATATCCCATCCCCCTCAGGCCATCCATCATATTCTACCGATCACTTTCATCAGGGATAGCTATACTATGCCCACTGGTCGCACCTACCACTGGCTAACGGGTCTAACCGTACTAGCCATGTTCCCAGCTTTCTCTACCCCTGCTTCAGCCCAAATTCAAGCTGACCTCACCTTACCAACTCCCACCCAAGTTAATGGCTCTTCTGCCAACTGTATAGTCACAACTTGCACCATTACTGGAGGAACAGCCGCTGGTAGCAATTTGTTTCATAGTTTTAGCCAATTCTCCCTATCGAGTGGCACACGGGCAATTTTTGAGAACAATAACGCCGCCATTCAGACCATTATCAGTCGAGTCACAGGTGGACTGCCGTCCAGCATTGATGGGCAGATTGCCGCTGGTGGTTTAGCCCGCAACTTTAATTTGATCCTGATTAATCCCAATGGCATTACCTTTGGGAATCGTGCTTCCCTCAATCTTGGTGGTTCATTTATCGCCAGCACCGCTCGTAGTGTTCTCTTTGCCGACAACAGTACCTTTTCTGCCATCGCTGCCCCACCACCGATTCTCAGTGTCAGCGTCCCGGTTGGCCTCCAGTTTGGTGCTACTGCTGCGCCAATCCAAGTTCTATCGGGGGCAAATCTATTCGTGCCTGTAGGCAAAACCTTAGCCCTAGTTGGTGGCAATCTTCAGCTTGATGCTGCCCGTTTGACTGCCCGTGAAGGTCGGTTGGAATTGGGCAGTGTGGCACCCAATAGTTTAGTGCAGATGAGTGCTATACCTACTGGCTGGGTGATGGGTTATGCCGGAGTAACAGCCTTTCAAGATGTTACCTTAATCAATGGCAGCAATGGAGCCGCAACCGGCGGCAACATCCAGGTGCGAGGCCGCACGGTGACATTGCAAGGTGGTTCACGCCTGGGAGTAAACGCATCAGGTAACATCCCAGGTGGAGTGCTGGATGTCATAGCCAGCGAATCAGTGCAATTAGTCGGTACGGATGCTTTGGGTGCATCCAGTGGCTTGTTTGCCCAAACAACTGGAGTTCGCAATGCTGGCACGATTAACGTCACGACCAAAGATTTCTTCCTGGCAGATGGAGCAAGGCTATACAGCCAAACCTTTGACAACGGTAATGGTGGCCCTATCACCATTAATGCCAGTCAGTCTGTCGTGATGAATGGTGTTGCGGGGGGAGTCGTTGGGGGAGTTTTTTCCGAAACCATTGGCAACGTCTTGAACCCCTTAGCCACTGGATTGGGGGGGGATATCACCATCAATACCAATTACTTAGCTATTAATGGCAATATATCGATTTCTACTACAACTGCCAGTGCTGGACGCGGTGGGAATATTTTAGTTAATAGCTCTAGGGTAGATTTGACTGGTTATGATGGTTCTCCCCGCACCATTGCTACAGAAACCCTCAATCCTCTTCCTGGTGCTGGAAATGGAGGGAACATCAAGATTGTTACTAATCAGTTAAATATACAAAACTATGCCAAAATCACGGCTGCCAGTAGTGGGGCCGGTGTAGCAGGCGGGATTCAGGTTCACAGCAATCAGGTATCCCTCTCTAATAGGGGACAGATTACAGTGAGCGGAACCGGCTCAGGTGTTTCCGGCAATATTGACATCAATGCGGGTCAGCTACGGATGGTCAATGGCTCTAAAATTCGGGCGTTTACAACCTTGAGTAATGGGGGCAATATTTTTTTGCGGTTGTCAGATCCCGTGTTTTCTCTCTGGATGGAAAACAATACTGGCAACATTGCTTACGGCAACGAAATTTCTGCTGAAGCCTTTGGCTTTGCCAATGCGGGGAATTTGACGATTGATGCTAAAGGCATGATTTTGAGTTGGGGACTTGATCCTCAAGGAAGACTAGCCATCACTCGTGGCGGCAATAATGATATTGTAGCCAATGCGATTTTTGGACGGGGAGGCAGGATTGGGGCGACGGCTTTGCTGATTCGTGGTTTTCGGGAATTTCAAGGATTTCGCACCCCGGAAAGTGATTTTACTTCTCTCTCGTTTAACCTAGATTTTCCGGGTGAACTTTCGATTAATACTGAAGATTCGCCCAATGAGGAATTACCGAGCGATTTTCCCCCTAAGCAAGTAGCGCAGGTGTGCCAACCAGAGGCTAGTGCAGAGGAACGGAGTGAATTTGTGGTGCGGGGGACTGGGGGCATCCCCACCCGCCCGATCGATGATGTGGGCATGGATGAGGCGATCGCAGTCCCATTAGCCGATCCCGTTACGCTATCCCAACCCGTCAGTCCCCAAGCTAAAGCCAACACATCACCACAACCCGCGATCGTTGAAGCCCAACGAGCGATCCAATTGGCCGATGGCACCCTGAAACTGATTGCGCCCGCAGTTGCCACGGGCTTGCCTACCCCCACTTGCCAAACCCAATGATTGTGTTTTTGTAGCCTGTCCCGTTTGCCGATCCTTCACCCGTGCATCTCCTGGTAACTGGTTATGGTTAATTTCACCTGTTTGCAGTCTGTCAAGTCTGCGTTGGATCAGTTGGCGGCCAACAAGCGCGATCGCCGATCGCCAAGATGGCATCGCATCAGCTTAGTTCTTGTGGGTTTTGTCATCACCTTAGTCTTAGCGCATCCCACAGGTGTAGCCCAGCCAACCGCAACTCCAATGGTCGTTTGGCAACCGCAGGCAGAGCAAGCCAAAACGCTCTATCAAAACCAAAACTATCTGGCGGCAGAGCAAATTTGGCAGGCTTTAGTTCAACAATTGCAGCACGATCCGTTAAATCAGGCGATGGCGTTGAGTAATCTATCCCTGACTCAGCAACAGCTTGGTCAATGGCAAAACGCCGCCGCCACAATCCAGCAAAGTCAGCAATTATTAGCCACGATCGGGCATGGGCGCGATCGCGATCGCCTCTTGGCTCAAACCCTAGATATTTGGGGGCGGCTGTCCTTAATTCAGGGACAACCACAACAAGCCCTGAGTCAGTGGCAAGAGGCAGAAAAAATCTATATTGGGCTTAAAGACGAAGCCGCGATCGCGCAAAACCAACTCAACCAAACCCAGGCTTTACAACAGGCTGGTGACTATCTATTGGCCGAAAAACAACTAACTGACCTGAGGCAACGTTTACAACAACACCCAGATCGTCGCCTTACCATCACTGGATTGCGGAATTTGGGGACTGTGCGGCGACAACTGGGACAGTTGCAGGAAGCGAGGAAGGATTTGCAGGAGGCGTTGGAACTAGCACGGCGATCGCAATTCTCTGCCTTAATCCCAGACCTATTGCTGGATCTAGGCAACCTCGAACAAGCGGTTGCCAAACAACGGCTTGATCTCGATAAACCGGACGAGGCTCAACAAGCCATCCAAACGGCTCAAACCTATTTTGAGCAAGGGGCACAGCAGGCGCGAGGCCAACCCAAATTACAACTCCGGGCGGCATTAAACCAGGTGAGCTTGGGGTTAGCAACTCAACAAATTCAGTTAGCCATACCCCAACTGAAGCGGATTCCCGCGTTATTGTCACAGCTTGACTCCGGGCGATTTGCGGTGTACGCCCATTTGCGGTATGTCCAGTATGGGATCGATGGCCTGGATGCAGTGGCGAAGCAATCGCTGACTGGTGTTGACTGGCCAACGGTGCGATCGCTGGTTAGCCATGCCCAACAAGCCTTACAGCAAGCCCAAATATTACAAGATCAGCGGGCACAAGCCCAAGCCTTGGGGTTATTGGGCAAACTGTATGACCACAACCAACAATGGCTACAAGCGAAACAGTTAACCCAACAGGCATTGAACTTAGCAACGACTGCCGATTTAATGTATCAGTTGCATTGGCAGATGGGACGGTTAATAGCAAATCCCCCAGCCCAGCAAAAGCCTGATTTGGATGCGGCGATTCAGCACTATAGGAAGGCGATCGATGCCTTAGATCAGGTGCGCTATAACCTAATGCCAACGAATCCAGATGTGCAGTTTGCCTTTCGGGATCAAGTGGAGCCAGTCTATCGAGAATTGGTGGATTTATTACTGCAACAACCCACCCAAGACCATTTAAAGCAAACACTACAGTTCATTGATCAATTACAAATTGCTGAGTTAGAAGATTTCTTGCGGTGCCGCATTGCTCGTAAAGAAAGACTGCCAGACTTTAATGATCCGGTTACAGCGATGATTTATCCGATTATTTTGCCAGATCGGATTGCTGTGATTCTCCAATTACCTGGCACAAATCAACCGTTAATTTATCATGCAACACCCGTATCGCAAGAACAAGTAAATCAGACGCTACTTGAATTTCGAGATACATTAGCTGATATCAGCAAAGCTCCAAAGGTGGACAAGTTAGCGCAACAAGTTTATCGTTGGATTCTCGAACCCATTGCTAAGCAGTTAGAAACCTCTGAAGTAAGCACATTAGTCTTTGCACCCGATGGATTACTCCGAACAATTCCATTTGCGGCTCTGCATGATGGTTCTAAGTATCTGATTAACAGTCGTTACGCGATCGCGATCGCATCAAAACTAAAACTGTTTGAACCTACCCCTACCCCCTCTAAACTGATCGTTTTTAAGGGAGGAGTAAGCAAGGCACAAACAATTCACATTCAGGGACAAGTGCAAGAGTTTACTGAGATCCAATACTTACAACCTGAACTAGATGGGATTGCCAACACTCCTATTGTTAGGAGTGGCTCATCACTAATCGATCAGCAATTTACAACGATAAATTTAAAAAGTGAACTTCAATCACAAACATTTTCCGCCATCCATCTAAAAACCCACGGCAAGTATAGTGTCGATCCTGATGAAACCTTTATTCTGGCGTATCAAGAACCGATTCCAAGCGCAAAATTTAGAGAGCTAATGCGGCTAGCTAGCAAGGATAAAACTACACCATTAGAATTATTGATACTCAGTGCCTGCCACTCTGCTCAGGGTGATAATCGGGCTGTTTTAGGCTTAGCAGGAATTGCGGTAGATATTGGTGCTAAAAGTACAATTTCCAGTTTATGGGAAGCCCAAGATGAAGAAAATGCTAGATTAATGGTTCAGTTTTATCAACAATTATCCCAACCGGGTATGTCTAAAGCCAAGGCGTTAAAAATTGCCCAAACAACACTTTATCAACACGATTCACGGCCATTTGTTTGGGCAAGTTACGTCTTAGTTGGCAATTGGAAATAACCCAAGAGTCATCCCGATCACTTTGGCTCAGGCAAGCGCACAATCGGCAAAATTGGCTGTTTAACCAAATCAGCCCGACCAATAGAAGTTAATAAACGTTCCCAGTCTGGATCTGTTGTTGTAGCACGGCGACTGGCTACAACAGTTAAAGCGTCATACCAAATTTCAGCAGATGCAACCTTTACCTGTGATCTACGTGCATCAGTACTGTCCAATTTAAAGAGATTACCTTCAACAGTTTCTCGAATCAACCGCTTGCCTTGCTGTTTACAACTAAGATGTAAATACCAGTAATATCCTTTGTTTGGTTCTAATTTAACTGAAGCTGGCAACTGTAAACCTACAACACCAGGAGACTGGAGTGTAGATAACTGACCACGATAAACTGTTGTTTTCTCGTCTTGAGAATTTAGTGTAAATTCAATCGATACAACCTGACTAGAATCATATGGGATATAGAACCAAATGATTGGGGTCTCTGAAAGGGTTGTTAACCAACCAGTTGCTTTTGTTTCAGGAATTAATGCGGTTAATTGTTGCTTCTGGCTACATACATTACCCAACCTACCGCGAGGACGCGGTTTGTTAGCACGGGGCGGCGGTGGAGTATCGGGCGGAGATTGAGCAACAAAAACTGTGTTAGCAAAAATGGGCTTTGCGTGTAGTGGTGCAGCATCTCCCCACAAGTTTGTCACTACTAATCCGATCGCTCCATAGGTTAAACCACAAAGGAAATAGGATAACCGCATAAGCACCCACAATTGCTTGGCTAAAGTCAAGGTTTATGGGACAACCGATAACGCCCATAAGCCCCTAAACTACTTCCTAACAATATCGCAATTGTGGCCGGAATGAGCGGCATCCATCCACCGTAAATCAAGACAGCTAAACAGATGTGATACAGCACAATTAAACCAATAGCCGTTAACCCAGCTAGGAACCACGGCGATCGCCCAACCCAAACTATCGTCCAACCCCACAGTGCCCAGACCCACACAAATACAGCGTCCCCCCACTGGAACCATGTCCACTGGGGTAACAGCCAAATCAACGGTCGTCCGTCTAGTTCAGTACTAAGAATTTGACTAATAAAGTGGGCATCAATCCACACGTCAGCTAGTTCACCAATTGGGGTTTGATAAGTTCCCGCATCCTCATGGTCACTATGGCCGATCAGTACTAAGCGATCGCGCATTAACTCCAGTTGCTCACCCCGTAAAACCTCAGCCATACTCATACGTCTCCCAGGCTTGGGCATAGCGCGGTAATTCATCAAAATTTGCTGACTTTTGCCATCTAACTGCTGGTATCCGCCAGCCCGACTAGCGAGTGGTTGATACCGAAATTGTTCGCCCCGCCAACCTAAACCATCATGCTGCAAGAGTGCTCGTCCTGATGTTGCCAGAAATCGCTGTGTGAGTTGCCATCCAAAACTAAATGGTGTTGTACAGGCAGAGGGTTTATCCAACAACTCCGGGTTATAGGCGATTAACTGACGACGAATCACATTTGAACTGAGCAGTGAATCATCTACTAAGGAATCACTAAACCCAACCTGTTTAACTTTCTGCTGAGCGGACAGTTCAGGCGGTGGTTGTCCATAGTCAATCGCGTCTGAGCCATAGGAACAGGTTATGATTAAAGCCGGATTTCGGAATTGATGCATCAAGGTTTGCCGCCCTTGTCCACGCGGTTGGTAGCGATGCATACTTAAGCCAATGGCTTTGGGCTTTGCCTCAGCAATTTTGGCAATTAACTGCGCCAGTTGATCATCCTTAAGGGGGTAACCCCCAGCTTGGTTAATGTCAGCTTGGGTCACCTCAACAACAACAATGCGAGGATCAATCGGCTCGGCTGGGCGTTGCCGCATCAGGTGGTCATAGGCTTGTAATTCTGCCGATTGCAATAGTCCGGTCCAGCGTAACCCCATCACCAAGGTGGTCACAGCCAGACTAATTAGCACCCCTTGTTTGAACTGCCAACGACCAGTCCGCAGCCTTTGTGTGCATAGGGGTTGTGGCTGAGCCAGAGAAATTGGCACATAGTCTACATTCTGAAAGATAACTGGCAACCATCTGGCACAAGGAAACTTATTTTCCAAAATTTCGAGTCTTTGTTGTGCCTCTCGCACGGCCAAATTTACTGGCAGATTGTCAGCTAACGCTTTCAATAAATATTTCAAAAATTCATGGGCAACAAAATCGGGAATGGCTTCTCGCATCACTACTACGTGAGGAATGTGCACATCATCATTCAATCCCTTGACTATGCCCAAGCCATCACAGGAGTTAAACACGGCCAACTTTAACCCTCGATTGACGGCTTTCCTCAAATGCAACCATAATTCATCAATGGTGAGATGATCATGGGAATTGAGATAAATGCGTCCAGTGTCTCCCTCGGTATGACTATGACCTGAAAAAAAGATCATGTCCCATGGTTGATCCCACAAGTTATCTCCTAACTCCCGGCGTTCTGGTTCTACCAGCAAACGAACGTCTCCATACTGTTCTAATAATTTGCGGTCAGTTTGAACATCAATATCATCACCATGACCAAGAATTACTAAAATGCGCGGTTTAGATGAGGTATTGCTCAACAGTTTTCGAAGCGGTTGGATCGAGTTTAAGGGAACCACTTGAGCTTTATTATTTTGGCAAAATTCCCATTCGTCCCAGGGAAGTTGTATGAGTTGAAAGAATTCGTCGTCTGGAGTTCGCAGCAGAATTCTCAAATATTCATCATCTTGTAAGTTTTGCCAATAATATTCTCGTAACCGCAGATCAATTGGACGGAAGGAGTCTGATTGGAGCCAATTAACAAACCGATCGCGTAAGGATATCCATGCTTCTCTACAAGATTTGTGAAGTTGTTCAGTAGTCGAGTTAGCATCATCAGAATTATCCACTGGCAATGGTTTAAGCCGCCAGGTCAGGTCACCACTGTCGCGATACTTATGGAGAAAATCCTTTAATAACTTTGCCAATGTGGGATCAGGCGGAAGTTGCCCTGACACTTCTTCCCTTGCGATTGAGTGATCGCCTCTAGGAAGTTCTAGTGTTACCTCTAGCCCTTGCTGTAGAGTTCCAGCTAATTTCAATAGAACCTTCCTATCCATTTTTCAACCTCGGTTAGGCTCGTTATGTCAAATTACAAATGCTTCAGTCACAGCAACATCATCTAGCGTTAAACAAATACTAAACCGCTCCCCAGGCTCTCCCGAAAAACGAAACCTCAGATATTCCTTAGTTGTATCCTTAGTTTTTACTGGTGTTTGATCAAGAGGTTGATCGAATTCATCCAGAATTACCGCTTGCAAATTAACTGGTAAGTCAGTTTTGGTACCACCTGGATAAATCCACACTCGGATTTCAATCTCACTCAAATTGAGATGAATCAACGCTAAAGATAGCTCAATCTGAGTATTATCTATTTTCAAATCGAGTACTTTCTGTCCCACCACAGGCTTTAGCCCATGGTGATGCACATACCGACTAGAACGATAGGCATGTTGGGGTGGATTGAGGTTCAAATCGAATAATTGCCGACCTTGTTCCAAGAGCTGCCAACCCTGCTCAAACACATTATTAAACCATTGGCTTAACTGAACTGGAACTTGACGAATTGAGTCTTGCTGACGGTGAGTGTGTTGCAATTGATCCCGTTGCAACTGATCCAAATAAGCGAGTAAATCTTCAATGGAATGCTGGCGAAATTGCGTCACCGGAATTTCTTCATCATCAACGGTTGTCATGTAGCCGACCAGTGTTGCAGTCTTCAGAGATTCGTCCAGTTGTACGGCAATGTAGGCGATGCGATCGCCCCACACCTCAGGCGGTACCTCTACCGTTTGATCATTAGGAAAGATTGCCAAACACTCCACTTGTCCTACTTCAGGCAATAGCACATCCACCGACTGACTCAAGATAAACAGTCGCGGGTCTGTCATGCCACTGCCATACTGTGCTGGAATACCCAAGCAATTGAAGTAGTAATGCACTGCATAAGCTGCTAAAGTCCGCAGGTAAAGTTCTTTGGTGTGACTAGCAGTTGTCCGCTTGCAGTTCTGTTCAGCGAGGTCATGCGCTGCGGATACTAAAGCGACGGGGAAAGTAGAATCAGGGGCGCAATTCATAAAGGGTATCCTAGAAAAAATGAGTGGAGGAGCATCAACACGATTGAATCAATCAACCTAAAATATATAGTTGTTACTTCAATCGTCTTTAGTAGTTCAGGCACTCTTGCAAAATCGGCATTAATTTCTTTAATCTACGTCGATAAAACTCACTCAGCGAAGAAGTAGGAATACCAAATTCAGCAGAAACGTCTCGCCACCGTTGACCATCCAAGTGACGACGAATTAAAAGCATCTGAAACGTAACTTCTGGAGGACCGGTGAATGGATTTTCACGGAGGATTCCTTTTGGATCTTCAAGGATAAAGTCACGCAATAACTCAGCATCTGATAGTTCATGATCTGGTGTGGCTGGCTCTAGGTTAGAAGAATCGGGGGAATCAAGTATATAGACTGTTCGGGAACCATTACGTCGTTTGTCATTACGCTTATTGATTACATCAGTCAATCGATGCTCTAAAACCTTATTGACCCACTTTCTCACGCTGCCTTTTCGGCGATCGAACTTTTGCAGATACCGATGGAAATCCACAATTACATCATGGAGAGCTTCCTGATATAAATCTTGATACTCTTCGGGAGAATGACGATTTTTTTGGGGACACCGGAGTACACCTGGCTCATAGAGCAATTCAAAGAAAGCTTTTAGGGCTAACTGACGCTCTAAGGCAGACGTTGCCTGTTGTACTTGTTCCGCCAGTTGATCAAGCTGACGATCCAAATCTTGATTAGCCATAGGTTATTTATCGATAGATGTCAG
This sequence comes from uncultured bacterium, assembly GCA_964550475.1. Classification (GTDB taxonomy): domain Bacteria; phylum Cyanobacteriota; class Cyanobacteriia; order CAIUCS01; family CAIUCS01; genus CAIUCS01. The sequence continues at coordinate 320 of CAZJZR010000007.1, read as the reverse complement.
ATCTGACGTAAGCGTTCAACGCTGTGCTCTACTATCTTCTCGGTAACCGTACCCCAGTTTTACGCAACCTAAGCCTGCAAAGTTAGGTGATCCACCGATCAAGCCCTCTAATCGTCATGACTTGTTAGATAAACTTATCAATGGGTTTACAAATTCTGTCCTATGCGAGCGGCAAGACTGTTAATTTTTTGTTACAAATAAGAACATACAGTAGTTAGGCAGAGTGTTTATACAGGGGATAGCTCAATGTTTGGGACACTGCCCGCCTTGAAGAGTTCCCCCAGTTCTGATGTGGGAGCAGGTTTGATCGACACCGTTGC
>CAZJZR010000006.1:0-20115 GCA_964550475.1 uncultured bacterium | reverse complement strand
TTGCAGGTGCAGGCGATGCAGGTGTGGGAATCGGTTGATCCGATTGCCGAGCCAACCGACCATTTGCCAGCAGCGGCAACAGCGGCGACTCAGAACCCGCCACCTAACCCGCCACCTAACCCGCCAACAGTGTCCGCCGCACCGCCACTGCCGCTCGACTCAGCCATGCGTCCCCCCAGCGTTGAACTGTTGAATCAGGCGGTCAATGGCCAGTCGTTTCTGCCTCGCGTCACCCAACCCCATCTACCTGCTGTGCGGTATCCCTTGGGCTTTGTGCTGAAGGATCTGAAGGTTTGCAATTTGACCATTCCCCTAGCGCGATCGCTGGTTTGTTTCGAGCTGGTGGGCACCCTTGGTAACCCAGCGTCTGGTCGTTTTACAGTGCGGTTGACTGCGAATCAAAATCTGGTCTATGCCTGTGACGTGCATCCCGACCGAGGGCAGATTGTCCAGCGATCGCAGGTGAGTGGTGTGATGGGCGAGCCAGAGCCGATCAGTCTTCCCATCGCGATCGCTGCCGGACAATTGGTTCACTACGTGCTGACCCTGACCGAGGGCAACCTCATCGTTTATCTAAACAACTATCCCTGCGTCTACCCACTGCCCCAAGCCACCATTGCCCCACCCGACACCCTGCATCTGAACTACAACTCGTCTGGGTTAACGCTGCAACTGGTCAGAGTGTTGGAACCCGTTGCAGAACCTGGGCAGGCTGACCGACAACCGAGTCGTCCTCAGACGGCGATCGCCCCTTCAGTCCCCCCCAGTCCAGCCAGCACAAGCACCCCAGCAGCGATCGCCGACTGCCCCTTGCTGCAACATTTACCGTCCCAGTTCGAGCCGTTACGACCCTACATCGCTGCAACGGTGCAGCCCTACATCAAACTGCATTGGGGGGACGAAGTACCTTGGTTGGATTCGGCCTGGGTTGGCGATCCGTTAGCCCCCTGGCACAGCAAAATTGGCGGCTTCCCCTATCTGCCGCAGGGAACGGACTATCCGCGCGATCGCCAGACGGGTGAGTTGATGATGTTCCTGCTGCAAATCAACTGTGCCGACTTGCCGATCGTAGATGGCATGGCTTTACCACGACACGGGCTGCTGCAATTCTATGCAGGTTTACGCCCGACCGAGTCGGTACTGAGTCCGGAAGCCCAGCGCGTTCTCTACTTTCCGACCATTGATCAGGATAGGAGTCGTTTGGTGCATGACTTCGGCTTTTTGGTCGAGTACGCCAACACCCAAGAATGGTACGAGTCCATTTACCCGTTAACCTTCTCGGCTCAGCAGGATGTATTTCCCGTGACGCGGCAGGGGTATCGTCAGAGCTTCGATGTCCCACAAAATCTGAATCCGTTGTTGCGGGAATTTCAGCAGTGGTGGGATGAACAAGCCGACCAGCAAGCCAGTGCAGAGCGTCAGAATAAACTGGGTGGAGAGGTTGAACCCAACGCTTGGGAAACGGTAGAAGCGGCAACAGGACTGTTGCTGCTGGAACTGAACCACCCCTGGCATTGTGATGATTATTTCTACTTTTTCATTCAGCCGACGGATCTGGCCAATCTGGACTTTGGCAATGTCACCGCTTATTTTCGGCGGGATTAAGCCATCGCGAGTACGTAACCGTTCACTCCTCTGACGGAGACTGAACGGTTACCGTGACTACGATATCGGTGGAACTCAGACAATAGCGGTAAATCAACGATGCTAAGTGTCCTGTTGCTCATTCTCGTGATCAGTCCGTTGATCCTGGCGAGTGTTTTGGCGTTCACTTATAGTGCATCGTTGTTGTCGGTGCTGCTGGTGCTGGTGGGCGCGATCGCGGGAGCCGTGTTGACCGTTCTATCGGGCGTAATCTGGTTACAAACGCTGCACCAAGCATGGTTCCAATCTCAGGCAGCAGGATTTATTTTTGTGCCGCTTGTCCTGCCTGCCTTTGCCTATGCCGGGAGCGTTGCCGGAAGCAGTTTGGTCGCGTTCCTCTATACCTATAGTGGCCGACCTGGATCTGGCCTGTGGTTTCAGGTGGTGGCCAGTGGTCTAACGGTCGTTATCGCTGGCCTAATTCCGGCAGCGATCGCCACCATGCCACCCCTAACTGGATTGATCAATGCCGCCACCATGCCATCCGACCTGCTCATCGTGATTTTGGCGATCGGTGTTGGCCTATCCGCAGCTTGGAGTGCCAGTCAGATGGCCGACTTCCTGATGGCTCAGTTCGGTTAACCCGGATTATTCACGGCATTCTACACGCCAAAAGGCTGTACCTCATGATCTCTGTTATCGCTTTACAAGCCCTGAGATTAAGCAGTCTTAAAGATTAAGAAGTCTTGGTCGGCAAACTAATTGAATTAATGGGGCGGATGACTTCTACCCCATTCTGTTCTAAAACCACGACGGGTTCTCCCACCTTAGCGGCATCAATCCGTTTCACCAAAACTTTGCCATTCGACAAGTAATCGCCCACCCGCACATAGCGACTGGTTTGTTCTTCCGGAGCCTTGACGATCGCCATCACATCTCGGCCAGCCTGCATCACTCCAGTCACTTCCACCGCATTGGCCAGTGCGGCTGGGTTCGCAGCAGGAGCCACGGGGAGGGGGGCAAGGTTAACCTGCGGTGACCGGGGTAAGGGGGCAATTTTGGGCACCAGGTTTGTAGGTGCGCTCACCGATTGAATCGTACCCACAGCGGCAAACGGATCACTGCGTCCAGCGACAATCTCTGGCATCCGTTGGTTAGGGGTGGTGGGTTGAATCAGGCCAGCCACTGGACGAGTGGCCAAGGATGCATCCGTCATTCGGGGCAGGGTTGCAGGGTCAGGCAATTTAGAGAACAGTTTCTTGGGGTCGTTGGGTTGGGGTTGGGCTGGTGCGGCTTGCCCAGTGGTGGTGGTAGGGGCAGCAGGACTGGGAGCCTGATTACTGGCGGTCGGGGATGAGCCGGAGTTACTGGCACAACTAACCAATAGACCAGCGGCCAAAACAGCCGTGGCCAACGATGAATGGTTCAACATTTTTTGGGGCATCATGGGTTCTTTCCTCCACCATCAAACTGGGTTGGTCGAAATCGATCCCTGATCAATTACCTGATCAATTAGAGGTTACAACTTTGATGTGCTGAACCCGCGATCGCCGATTTACTACACCAACACCGCTAACAATTGAAACACCGTTTAACTAAAACACGATTTAACTTTGAACACGATTTAACTAACCGTTTAACTAAAAAGCATTCTAATCAGTATTTATATACTTAATCCAACCAAAACTATAGCAGTCTTGATGATTTTGTAAATAGAATGACTGATTTTTGTGATCATATACTTTGTCAGGGAACTGTTTGTAGTACTGGCTTTAGCCAGCCAACTGAAGTTGGAACTACAAAGTAAAATTTGTTGGCTGACACAGTATAGTCTTGATGTGATCATAGTCTTGATATTTATGCGGTAGGGATGATGCATGTAAATCTCTACCGAGAAAGCAGTTGAGTGGTGTTCGTACCGGGAGATGTGGTTTTAACCACCCCTCCCCCAAACGTGAAATACGCCCGGAGGCATCCATGGTGCTGCACCCCACTATCCTCTGTTGACTCCTGGTTAACTGACTCCTGGTTAACTGAACTCCTAGGTAACTGCTGCTGTTAACACTGTTGAGTTGTGAAACCTCTAGTTTTATGACACGCTAAGGGTGTATCTACCGCTGTTGGTTGCAATGTTAACGGAACTCTCAAAACTTTTACCAACCTTGGATGTCCCTGCGGAATGGGTAGGTCTGCGGGCCGTGAAGGAGTCAGTGCAAATTCACCAAGTACGGGATGGCATTCCCCAAGGCAATGGCAAAACCCTCAGTCAAGGGGTCATGGTGGAAGTGTTAGTGAATGGACAAATTGGCTACGGGGCAACCAACTCTTTTCACCCCGATCGCATCCGAGTCGCCGCACAAACAGCCTATGCCCAAGCCTTAGCTGCCAGCCAGTGGGCAGTCGCTCCCCTCTCCGTTGCCGTTCGTCCCAAAGTGACAGGTCAATATGTTTCCCCATTCCTCAAACCCCTAGATTTGCTCACGCCTGGGGAAATCCAAGAGGTGTTGCAACGGTTGTGCGACGAACTCAAAGTTGCCGATCAGATCGTCCAAACCAATGCCGCCGCGATCGCCAACCAGACCGAATCCTGGTTTGTCAGCAGCAACGGTTCGGAGGTCTACCAAAAATTTTTGTTGCTGCAAACCCATCTCGGCGCAACCGCTCAGGATGGTGGGATTGTGCAAACCCGCACCAACAACGGCTACCAAGCTCACTGTTATCAAGGGGGATGGGAACTCTTTCCGGATGCCGATTTGTGGGCGCAAGCACAGCAAATTGGCGAACAGGCGGTAGAACTGCTCACGGCTGAGGAATGTCCCACCACAACCACGACATTGGTACTCGCACCGGATCAAATGATGTTGCAAATCCACGAAAGCGTGGGGCATCCCCTAGAGTTGGATCGGATTTTGGGGGATGAACGGAACTATGCAGGTGGCAGCTTCGTCAAACTCAGCGATTTTGGTCAACTGTCCTATGGTTCGCCAGAGATGAACATCACCTTTAACCCCACCGTATCCGGCGAATTCGCCAGCTATAGCTTTGACGATACAGGTGCTCCCGCCACCAAAGAATACTTGATCCAAAATGGTCGATTGCTGCGCGGATTGGGGAGTTTGGAAAGTCAGCAGCGATCGGGGGTCGATGGGGTCGCCTGTGCCCGCGCCTCCTCTTGGAATCGCCCTCCGATCGATCGCATGGCCAACCTCAACCTAGAAGCCGGAACCGATTCGGCTGAGGCGATCATTAGCAGCATTGAGTCGGGGATCTACATGGAGACCAACCGCTCGTGGTCAATTGATGACCAACGCCACAAATTCCAATTCGGTTGTGAGTACGCCCGTCTGATTGAAAATGGGCAATTTACCAAAACCCTCCGCAACCCCAACTACCGAGGCACAACCTTAGACTTTTGGCACAGCCTACAACGAGTCGGCAACGCTGACACCTGGAAGATGTATGGCACGGCATTTTGTGGCAAAGGAGAACCCAACCAATCGATCCGGGTTGGTCATGGTGCGCCGATTTGTGCCTTTGCTAATCTAGAGGTGTTTGGAGGTGGATAGCCGCCAATAAACTGCCCATGGAACTAAGGCAGGAGGCTGCTGACACCAGCCTCCCGACTAGAGATTGCGGAGGCATGTACAACAAGAGGAATTGAACATGATGATGCAGGGGAATCTGACGCGGTTTTTGTTGGTCGAAGATGACCCTAACGATGTGGAATTAGTTCGGTTAGCTTTCTCCCATCACAACTTTTTGAATTTGATGGATGTTGCGATCGATGGGGAAGAAGCCCTCAATTACTTAATCGGCCAGGATCACGATCCACCCGTTCCTCTGCCTCGGTTTGTCTTGTTGGATCTGAAATTGCCTAAAGTCAGCGGCTTGGAAGTCTTGGCTCAGATTCGTAATCATCCTCGCACTCGCAATTTAGTCGTTGTCGCGATGACTTCCTCGGCTGAAGATCACGATCTGGATCGGTGTTACGAACTAGGCGTGAATAGTTATGTGGTTAAACCCTTGAATTTTGAGCAATTTATTAGTGTGACCCAGCAAATTGGCTTGTACTGGATGTTGCTTAATTCACCGCCACGCTATCTTTGAATCAAGCATACAGCAGACCAGATTACCAATCAATTGGGTACAGTGTCCCAACCGCAGAACAAGGGGCTTAAAGGGGCTTAAGCCCCTTGTTGGACTGAAAAGTGCTGTATTTGCAACTCGTCACCACAATCATTAGCCCTGTGAATTGGGAATTCTAAGTCTGAACAACCTCTAAAATTCCCACACCCAGCATGGCGACCTTCTTCACAAAATCGCACTTCCTGAGCGGGCTGCAATGCCACAAATCACTGTGGTTACTCTTAAAGGAACCACAGCGAGCCAGTCCCCCCAGCCCGATGCAACAACGAATGCTTGATCAGGGGCAAACTGTTGGCGAGTTGGCGCGGCAGTGGTTTCCGGATGGACAACTGATTGGCGGCATTGGTCATGCAGCGATTCAAGCCACCCAAACCGCCTTAGCGCAAGCTGGATCTAGACAGTTCCCAACTGGCGGGACTTGCCTGTTTGAAGCCACCTTTAACTGCGATGGCGTGTTGATTCGCTGTGACATTCTCCATCAAACCTCAGCCACCACCTGGGAACTGGTTGAGGTTAAATCGTCCACCACAGTGAAAGAGGAGCATTACTGGGATGTGGCACTGCAATACTACGTGCTGATGCAAAGCGGTTTGAACATCAGTGCAACCAAATTGATGCACATCAACAGCCAAGATTGCTGCTTTCCCGACTTGGATAACCTCTTCATCCTGGTAGACATTTCCGCCGAGGTAAAGGCGCGTCTACCGGAGATTCCGTCGAAGTTGGCACAATTCAGAACCGTCCTAAGCCAAGCTGTAGAACCCAACCTAGCCATTGGCAAGCATTGCGATCAGCCGAATCCCTGCTGCTTTAAACAAACGTGCTGGCAACATATTCCAGACAGGTCTATCTTTACGATTCCTCGGCTGGATTGGAAGAAAAAAGATGCGCTGATTGCTAAGGGAATTTTAGCGATCGCCGACCTACCACCCACATTCCGGTTGACTGACAATCAACAAACCTACGTTGACATGGTTCTGGACAATCAACCGACCATTAACCCAAACGCGATCGCCACCAGCCTGGCCCAACTGGAGTATCCGATTCACTACTTCGACTTTGAAACCCACAACCCAGCCATTCCCAGATTTAACGGCTTAAAGCCCTACGAGCAGTTTCCGTTTCAATACAGTTGCCACATTCTTCATGCAGACGGCGCGATCGAGCATCGGGAATACTTACACACCGACCCAACCGACCCCAGAGAGTCGCTGATCACAACCTTAACCACCGATATTGCCAGCACTGGTTCCGTCATGGTCTACCACAAATCCTTTGAAGCCAGCCTACTCCGCAAATTGGCCGCCGACTTCCCCGACTTCGCCCCACAATTGCTTGCGATCGCTGAACGGCTTTGGGATTTAGAAGACATTTTCAAACACCATTACAAACATCCCAACTTTCGTGGTTCCACCTCGATCAAACACGTCTTACCCGTCCTTGTCCCCAACCTGAGCTACAACACCTTACCGATCAAGCGGGGTGACGAAGCCCAGGCCGTTTGGGAAATCATGATTCGATCGACTGAACCGACCGAAAAGGCAAACTTGATTGCGGATCTGCGCCGTTACTGCCAGATGGATACATTAGCCATGCTCGAAATCTACAAAACATTAACGCGCCTGATTGACTGTAACCGTTAACATCCCCTATGGGAAAAGTGTTGCGGGCTACACCCGCTTGTTTCTCCCCTGACGGGGAGTGAACGGTTACGATTGACTCACCTCAATGAGAACAACACCCTTGCCTTACTCCAAATGGTGTGTTTCAAGATTGATGGCAAATGACGTTCCGGCAGGTTCGCCGCAATAATTGCAGCAGAATGTAGCCCCGTCATGCCCTATGATTTCTGTTGTTCCGGTTCATCCTTTTGCGAACAAGTTGGGCGAAGTAGTTTCCCATGAATGTCAGCGAACTTTTTAATCGGTATGCCGCAGGTGAACTTAACTTTGCTGGCATTAACCTAGCTGGATTGGATTTGACCGAAGCAGATTTAATCGGGATTAACTTCCGACAGGCAGATTTGCATGGAACGACCTTAATATTGGCGTACTTAAGTCGAGCCAATTTGAGTAAAGCCAACCTGACAGGTGCGAAACTGAGCGGGGCGAACCTCAACCAAGCCAACTTGGTAGGAGCTATCTTGACGGGGGCGGATCTGCATGGAGCCAGCTTGTATAAAGCCGATTTGCGTAGTGCCAATTTAACCTTAGCTACATTGTTAGATGCCAACTTAAATGAGGCCGACCTGCGAAATGCCGATCTGACTGGAGCAAATTTAATCGGAGCCTGCTTGCGAGGAGCCAACCTCCGAGAAGAACAACGCAATTATGTCGCCAATTTGCGGGGCGCAGATTTGCAAAAGGCGGATCTGCGCGGCACCAATTTGACCGGAGCCGATCTCAGTCGGGTGGATTTGCGGGGGGCAAATCTGAGTGAGGCAATGTTACGGGAAGTGGACTTAAGCGAAGCCGATCTGAGCGGGGCAAATTTAAGTGGGGCATTTTTAACAGAAGCGAATCTGCAACTGGCGAATTTGTCCGAAACCAATTTGAGCAATGTGCGCCTAGAACGAGCCAACCTAACCGAAGCAAAGCTAACTGGGGCGAATTTGCGTACCGCAACGATGCCCGATGCCATTTTACAAAAGGCAGATTTGAGCCACGCCAATTTAACGCAGGCTCGATTAATGCGGGCGGATTTGAGTCGCTCTGTGCTGATTGAAGCCAACCTGGAGGAAGCCAGTTTAGTGGATGCTTACTTAGCACGGGCGAATTTATTACGGGCGAACTTGAGCAATGCCAGCCTATTACGGGCAGAGTTGAGCAGTGCCAATTTGGCTGGGATCGAGTTAAAGGGGGCAACCATGCCAGACGGCAAAACGTTTGATCTTTAAGCAGCTATTGCACCAGGTATAGCACTTCTCATATTTATGAGGGACGGTTCGTTACTGCAAAATCCTTGCTGGGATTGGGGTTGAGTGGTGTGGGTTATACCCACACTACCGCAAGCGGCTATACTGTGTCAGCCAACAAATTTTACTTTGTAGTTCCAACTTCAGTTGGCTGGCTAAAGCCAGTACTACAAACAGTTCCCTGACAAAGTATATATCTAGAAGGTTGATTTTTTGTGCGTCTCACACACGAAAAATCAACTTCTAACCCAGTCTCTCAGAGGATGTTTTAACGGCTGAATCACTGGGCTGATTCCGGTGGCGATGACTGTTCAAACCGCACCAAGGGACGGTCTAAGTCTAACCATGCCTTTTGTTGCCGAACCAGAATCCGATCCAAAGGCGGCAAAATCCATAGGTCATTAAATAGGTTCAGGCTGCGAACTAACAGGTTGACGGGTAAGCCTCTGGGTAAGGCAATCCGTTGCAGACCATTGGTATTGCGATAGGAAAAGAAGCCAACGCCTTCGCTGAAGGCGGTAATGTTGCGGTGCATGGACAGCAGCCATGGCTTGAGTTGGCGATATTCCTTAATAGTGCGTTGGATCACAGGCAACCCACCCATCAACGGCAGATCAGGGACGGTTTGTGCTAAATCGGTCAGGTTGCTGTCTGGATTTAGCCAAGCGGTGAGTAAGTGGGCACCCGGTCTCAGGTCTGCCCCCAAGGTGGTGGGGTTGAGGCGGGCGATCGCGCGCTGTCGTTCCCCCGCATCCAGCAACAACACCGCTTGGGCGAGGGGATTCAACCGTTCCAGCTCAACCGTTTTGAGGAAATCCGGTGGCGACAGGCTGGACTGAAACCAGCGCAACATCACCTGATTTTGGTACAGCGGATTGTATTCCGGTTGCGTGGGAGCCACATCCGCTAGGCATTCCGTGTACAGGGTCAGCGTTTTGTCCAATGTATCTTCCCACAGCCGATCCACCGGAGGATTTAACCAAACATCGGCGGCGAGAAAAGCGGGATTAATTAACCCTTCCAAGGCAAATGCCCGTTCTGCGGCGGGCAGGTTATTGAGCTTCACATAGGCCAGACCCATCAGAGCGTGGGTAAAGCTCTTGCGCGGATTCAACTGCGCCGATCGCCGCAACCCCACCAACGCGGCACGGGGATCGGTGTCGATTTGCATTGTGCCTAAAAACCGATTAAACAATTCATCGGTTGGGGTGAGGCGCACCGCCCGTTGCAAATGTTCTATCGCCTGTTCTGCGATCGCCCCACCATAATTAGCTGGGCGCGAATTAGCTGGGGGCGGTGACGGCACGTTAGACACTGGCGGCAGCGAACTCAAGGGCGGCAGTTGGGATAAATCCGGGGGAGAACCGGGTTGCAGGGGCGTGGGCGGGATGACGATAGATGATTGGGTGGACGTGCCACTGGCGGGCGACATCCCATCTTGTTCGCTTAAACCAGCCAATTGTGCCCCTAACTGGAAGGAATAGTAGGACTCCCACGGCACCAATTTAATCGCGCGTGTCATGGTGTTGTACCCATTCACAAACCCCCCGCGCCGAAATTCTGCTGTGCCGCGCTGCATCAGCAACATCCCCAAATCAATTCGCAACCACAGGGAAAAAGCCAAGGTCACCACCAACAGCAACAGCAAGCTGATCAATCGCCGGGTGGAACTGGGGAGGCTAGGGGTGGGGGTGGGCAGGCAATAACAGGCATGGAGATGCAGCAAAATTGCCAACACCATCACCCCGGTTAAGCTGATGCCAATGTTTTCTAACTGATAGTCGGACAGACTGCTGATGGTGTAGGCGAACAAGCCCGCCAAGCCCGCGTAGGTAATGTGGCGATCGCGCCCGGCTGGCACCTGCCTCAGCAATGTCCACCCCAACGCCGCCACCGCCACCAGCCAGAGCACATACACAACCAGCCCCAGCAAGCCCAATTCCACCAAAATCTGGGGCGGAGTGCTGTGGACTTGCTGCACCCGAAACGCCACTGGGCCTGCCTCAATCGGACGATAGAGGTCATACAGCCGAATCGTGTTCCCTGCGCCGATCCCTAACCAGGGATAGTCTTGCCAGATGTGTAGTCCGGTTTGCACCGTAAACACCCGAAACAAAATATTGCCTTCTAGTTGCCCAGATTGAATCGCCGCAACTAACCGCTGGGTACGGGAGTTGGTGATCAACACAGCCACTAAGCCAATCAAGCCGAGGGGGGCGATCGCAGCCCAGCGACCGTACCGCCGTACCGCCTGACTCCAGCCATATCGCCACAACCCATACGCCGCCAGGATCACCCCTAAGCCAAGCAACAACCCCAGCAACCCCAACACGCCACCCCGCGATCCGGTGGTGTAGAGGTCAAATACCCCTAGGCCAAACCCAGCCCACCACAACCAACGCAACCAACCCTGCGAGTCCCAAGCCAACAGTCCCAAAATCGGCAACACCAGCAGCAAATACCCCGCCACAAAGTTGTGGTGTCCCAAGGGATAGGGATTAATCGCCTCCGAAAAACGGCTCCGGTTGATCAACCACATCACCAAGCTGACGGCTATGGTGATCAGGCTACAACCGCCGATGCTGTTGAGCAGGAACCAGAGGGGGGAGGGTTGGGCAGTAGGGGCAGGGGAGGGGGGAGAGGAGGAGAGCCAGTGAAACAGGGCGTAGAGGGTGAGGATGTAACCACCTGCCATCAGGGCATACCAAATCGAGGGCTGGGATTGATACGCCCGTAGGGTGGACAGTCCAATGGATAGACTGGTGATGGCCAGCAACCCATCCCAGCGATCGCCCAACCGCTGGAATGGCTGCTGAAAACGACGCACTTGAATGATCAGCCAACTGGCGATCGCCAAAAAACCGAGTTGCCAAACCACCACCCCCGGCCATGCCACCATGAGGCTATAACTGTCTGGCCAAAAACAAAAGCCCAACAGTAAGGCCATGCCCCCCAGCAATAACCAATCCATGGGCGATCGCGCAATCCAGTTCAACCCATTGGCATTGGCGGCGGCAGACTCAGGCATGGTGGAAACAATCCAAACAGTGGTTAGCGAGAACCGGGATGATCTAACGCAGTTCTTTCACAATCACATTCACCGGCCCAGAGCAATACAAACACAAATCATTGGCAATTTGCACGGCTTCCTGGGGATCTTTGTCTAAGTACATGGCCGTTAAGGCGAAATATTCCCCAGCCCCGATCGCGCCAAATTCCTGAATCTGCTCCACCAAATAGGTATCCGACACCCGAAAAATCTCGTGTTCAATCCCAATTAAATATTCATTCTTTTTGCCAAAGGCATCATCCTTGGACTTTGCCCAGCCATAAAACTCGACCATAAAGTCCAAAATACCCTCCACCGTTGGTGCCGCTGGTTTGTGGTTACGGGCAAACAACTGCATGAAACTGAGTTCCATAATGTACCCGACACTGCCAATAATCAGGTCATTCATCTCAAATAACTTTCCCCGTTGCTCTCCCGTCACCCGCTGCTGGGTTTCCTTCAACAAATAGCCCGACACGCGGATACTATCGGAGGCAAACACTAATTTATCGGGATACTTACGGGCGGCAACAACGCTCATGGGTGGGGGCAGTGGCGGGTGGATAGTGGATAGTGGATGGTGGATGGTGGAGAGAGTGGAGATTGGAGCGATCGCTGAGTGGCTGAACTAAGTTTTTCGGGTTAATTGCGGGTTAATTGCGGGTTAATTGCGGGCGTTTTGCAGTTCCTGAAGGTAGCCGATAAAAAAATTGGAGATGAGGGTCGGTTCGATCGCAGTAGGGCTACCCGCTTGATAGGGCATAAAGGTGGGAGAACCGAGATGGATATGGTTTTGCTCATCTCGTTCAATCGGAAAACTAGCGGCGTTGGATCGTTGGTCAATGGTCAAACCGACAACGATTAACACTTCTTGCTTATCGTCGTAATCGGCAACGCGCCGAGTCGGATCAAAGTCGTCCGATTTGCACATCCGCATCCACGCTTCAGAACTCAGGAACGCGGCGATCGGCTGCATTTTGGCTTTATACGCCTGTCGCCCAATTTCAAAAATGGCTTGGTGGCGCGTATCGCTATCATTAAAGTCGTCAAACGCCAGCCCAAAGACGCTGACAGGAAACGGTTCATCTTCTGCATATTCCAACACAACCAGCAGCGGCAAGTAGGATTCCGTATCTGCTCCATTGGCGGTTTTCAGTACCGTGACTACCTGATTGCACAGGAAATCGTTAAACGCTTCGTCACTAATTAAATCTTGCAGCATGACTACCAAATCCCCACTGGCGAAAAAATCAGCGGTTGTGCTGTCCTACCATTATTCCGTTTATTCTGGCTGATTTCACCCTATTCTCTGCCATTCAGTAGCGAATCCAGCACTTTTCATCTCTATTCATAGAGAGTCATATTCATATCTAGTCATATCTATGCAGCACAGGCGATGACAACACAATCCTGACTGGGGAGAACGTTGAGTAGATTGGAGTAGATTGGAGTAGTTTAGGGACTTGTGGAAAAACCCTATCCCCGCGATCGGTGTAGGGACAGGGCAACTGAACGCTGATGCCCACTGATCACTCCGATCGCATCCGTAGCTCCAACTTACCGATGCCTAATTCAGCCGGGGAGATGGCTTGGGTTTCAAATAGACAGAGCATATCGCGGACATGGGGGTTACCACGGGCATTGCCTGTCACCCCTTTGGCAATTACGAGACCGCAGAAACCGCCTGTTTTTTTGCAGCGTTGGTTCCACTTCTTTCGGGCTTCTTGATGCACCGAATCGGACTCCAGAAACTCACCAAAGATATGCAAGTCTTCATTTCCGGTTTTCAATATGCCTAATTCATACTGTTCGCCAAAGAAGGTATTTTCACCGGGATTAAAGCACATGGCCGTAATGCCCCCGGCGTTCTGGATGTCCTGAATCAGTTGTTTTGCTTTGGGCAATGAGGTTTGAATCAGTAAGCAGGGGAGGCCATCGCCTTTTTCTTGCATCGTCCCTGTAGCGGGTTGATGGGTGGGTTTTTCCCGCAGAACCGTGACCAAATCCCACGGCAGCATTCCCAAACTGAGGAAGGAATTTTCCGGGATCATGTCATCCCGCAGGATTTCCATCGGTTCCAGTTCATCATCGTCATCGCCCATGACATCCAGTTCAGCCGCCAACTCCGGCATGGAGGTCACAGTAATCACAATCGTCGAGGATTTGCCTTTGGTGGCGGCGGATTTTGCCGATTTTTTGCCTTTTTTCTCGGCCTTACCCGGTGGTGGAGCGTCGGCAAGGCTGAGGGTGACGGCTTCGCTGGTGTCGGATTCCTCTGGGTTGGGGATGCGATAGCGACCTGTGAGCGGGGGGAACAGTCCTTGGTCAAACTGGTGGCGGTATTGCCGCAGGAACCGATGCATACCCTCTAAGGCGACGAGTACCGCGATCGCCTCCTCTTCGTACAGCACTGGGCGCAACCCTTCCAGGGGGTGAATGTTGCCAAAGGTGGGCAGGATTTCATCCTCAGAGAGGATACTCAGATCCACCTCATCCCCATCATCCTCAAATTCGTTCTCCCCCTCGTTGCGGTCAAAGGTGAGAAATAGGCAATCCTGTTGTAAAAACGCTTCCTGCAAATTCTTAAACGAGTCGTTCGCCAGGACTTTTTCCCGAAACGATCGCAGCGATTCCAACGAACGGTACAGCAAAATGCCATACTCCATGCCCAACATGCCCATGACCGACGCATACAGGGTTTCCACATCCCAGCGGTTAATTTCAATCGCTAGAATTTCCTGTTCTTCCAAGCTATCCCAGGGGGCATCATCCCAAATGGTTTTCGCCATCTCCTCCAATAAGCTGGAGTACCGGGGCGGTAGGCGGGGGACTTGGTTCTGGGCTAATTCTTGGAAACCGCGCAGAAACTCATCAATTAGGGGTAACTCCGCTTCGTATTCAACTTTGATGTCTAAATCCTGGAGCACCCCCCGCAGGAAAAATTGGGTTTCCCGATTGCGAACAACTATTTTTTGGGGACGAGCGGGCTTGGCGAAACTATGGGGCGTTTCCATCGCCCGTAACAGCGTGCGAACCATCGCTTCTTGACCAGTCTCCTGGGGCACCACATCCATGGCTCGAATCATCCCTTCGGTGCCATCCACCCACAGAATGCATTCCCCTTGAGTGACGTGTTCGGCATCTAAGCTGGCCGCTAAGCCGCTGGATAAGGGGCAGCGATCGCCCTCCCACACACTGGGACTTTGTGGCAGTTTTTGTAAGCGACGACGGGTAGCCTGATTCAGGGGGGTCATAAAGCCAATATGCGGGATAGAAAAATCGGGGAGAATAAGGGTTGCACCGTTCGGATTCGCTGGATGTAGACCAACGGAACAGTGAGACATGGACGCAGTTTGCACAGTAAGGGTTGGGCTAAAATTCCCCGACTGCTATTCGAGATTGCACCGAGCATCCCCTTGATGGTGGCTCAACCCCAAGCCAAATCAAGGATCCAGTCAGGGAGGAGAGCGGCGATCGCGATCAAGGGCAGCGCAAGGCAGACAGAACAGATGGAGGTGGTGGTGCTTCCCAAGGGCACCGAATATTCACCCAATATTCAGGATGAATTAGCTGTAACCGTTCACATCCCCCGTGGGAAAAGGGTTGTGGGCTACGCCCGCTGGTGCCTCTGCCAAGGGGGAGGAACGGTCACAATTAGATACCCATGATAAACGTTAAATCGCTCTGGATTGGGGACGTGGCAAAAACAGCTATTCTCAGCATAGAGAACACGGGTCGGGGTCGGGTGAGGATTGGACAATAATCTTAATACAGCCGCTTTCCCCGTGGGCATCCCCAGGGTCGCCGAGGATCAACGTGCGCTGATCTCCAGACAGCCAATCTGCCTCCCCGTTGACACGCTTCCGGGTAAGCCACCCCACTCCGAGGCGGCTATGCTGTGGGCGGTTTGTAGGGGCGAATACTCTTCGCCCCTACGGCCATCGTGGGGCTGTGCCATGCCTAACTACCGTTTTTGGTCTCGGCTTTGGCGTTCTCGGCTTTGGCTTCCAAGGTCGCCAACCGACTGCGGAGATCCTGGTTATCTTTCTTCAGTTGATCCACCTCATCCCGCAGTTGCTTCACCGCCTTATCGGAGCCGATGCGTTTCTGCACCGTTTGCACCGCTTCCTCCGCGACGCGACGGGCGCGACCATCGGGGGTTTGGTCGGCGATCGCCTGCAAAATTGGGATGGCTTTGGGCGTTTCCATTTGGCTCAGAGCCGCGATCACCGACAACTGGGTGAGGTAGAAGGTTTCGTGCGCCAGTTCGTCTAAGCGGGTAAGGATGCGCTCGACGTTGGGGGCGGTTTGGCCGCTGGAGATGGTGCCGAGGGCGCGGATGGCAGCCAGCCGCAGCGGTTGGGGGGTGCCGATTTCCGTATAGTCCAACACCAGATCCAGAGCCGCTTCGGAGGTTTTCATCTGGCTCAGTCCAGCGATCGCCCCACCGCGTACCACCTCATTCCAGCCCGCTCGTTCCTTTAGCACCATTTTCAGCAGTTTCAGGGCTTTTTCTTCCTTCACGCCGCTGACGTTGGCTCCCGCGATCAGTCCCATCACCCGTGCCGCCGAGGCTTCCACGTAGTAGCTGGGATCGCCCTTTTCCACCAACGGCTTCAGGGCTTTAAAGCTCTGCACCGTTTTGAATTGGGTCAGTCCCTCCACCGCCGCCCGACGGACACGGGCATCGGCATCGCTGAGGGCATTGGCTAATCCGGTAAAGGCTTGCTCCAGCTTAATCGTGGCCAGTTGTTTGACCAATTCCACCCGCACCCCCCAGACGCGATCGCGCTCAATCGCCTGGGTGAGTGCCTTCACCGCCTCCAGACTGCCTTTTTTGGCGATCGCCTCTGCCGCGTAGATCCGGGCTAGGGGGTCGGGATCGTACTGCAACTGCGCCTTCAGTTCCGCCAGCGGGTACTCCAGCGACACCGTTTTCAGGTAATGGTTTCCGGCATCAAAACTGACGAATTTGGGTTTGTCGGGCAGCGGGAAGTAGAAGGTCTGCTCCCGTTCGTGGATGCGGACGGTGAAGGATTTTAGTTCCGCTGTGCCCACGGCTTCATCGGCCACATAGCCAAAGGCGATCGGCACCCGCAGGTCAAACAGATCTTTATAATTGCCGTTGTTGCCTTCCTTGGCCTGGGTTTGGGTGACGGTGACCTTCGCCAACTTGCTGTCGCCATCCCAGGAGTAGCCGACTTTGTAACTGGGATGCCCACCCCGGAAAACGTATTGGTCGAACAGGAACAACAGATTGCGTCCGGTGGCTTTGTCGATCGCCCGCAGCAAATCCACTGTTTCCACGGTCTTGTGGGCGTTGTCGTTGACGAAGGTGGCGACCGTCTTCCAGAACAACTCATCACCCAACTCTGCCCGGATCATGTGGTACACGCAGGCTCCCTTTTCGTACAGGTGGCGATCGTACAGCTCAATCGCTTCCCGGTAGATGTGGGTGACCATGGGGCGACGGTAGCGGCCACTGTCTTCGGCCAAATAACTGCGGGCTTCGTTCAGCCGATAGTAGGCGGCATCATCCGCGCCATACTCCCGCTCCGTCCACATAATTTCTGAGTAGGAGGCCATGCCCTCCTTCAGCCAAGCGTGCGACCAGTGTTTAATCACCACCAAGTCGCCAAACCATTGGTGCGCCAACTCATGCGCTACCAAATGTTCGGTGGCGCGGTTGTCCAAAATTGCCCGTTCATCCAGCAGGCAGCGATCGGTGAGGATGGTGGTGGAGGTGTTCTCCATGCCGCCAAAGATGAAGTCATCGACGCAGACCTGGGCGTATTTGGGGAAGGGATACAGGTAACCGTACTTGGTACTGAAAAACTCGATCATCTGTGGCGTTTTCGCCATGCTGATCCGCGCCTGTTTTTCCCGGCCCTTCTGCACGTAATAGGTGACCGGACGACCCTGCCACTCATCCTGAATCACGGCAAAGTCGCCCACCGCCAGCGTCATCAAATAGGTGGGATGGACTTGCTTTTGGAACCAGTGGTAAATCTTGGACTTGCCCTTTTCCTCGGTGTGGATCAGTTCACCGTTGGAAATCGCCAGCAGGTTGGCCGGGACTTCCACCCGAATTTCGGAGGTGGCCAACTGACCGGGATAGTCGAAACAGGGAAACCAGAAGCGGGAGTCCTCATCTTCGCCCTGCGTCCAGACTTGCAGCGGTTTGTCGGGATAGTGCTCGTTGGGGGCGATGAAGTAGAGGCCGCGCTGGGGTTTTTCCACCCCGTAAGCGATCGCCACGGTGATCGGTTGTCCGGTTACCGTGGGTTGGGTGAGGCGGATGTGCAGTTGTTCGCCATCGTAGTCAAACGGTTGGGCGATCGCTGCCGCCTCCCCGTAGGTCAACTGCACCGCTTCAATGTTGAGATTCACCGCATCCAACGTCAGGCTCTCAATCGCGTCCCGAATTGGGTTGAGGCGGATGCTACAGGTGCCGCGATAACTCTGGTTGGGGATGTCCAACACCAGATCAAGGCTAATGTGCTCCACCTGACCGGGGCGATCGGGGTTGTAGTGGGGACGGGCACCGGGCAATTCAAACGACTTCCGCCCATTATCATCATCAAAATGGGCGTAACCAAACTGGGCGTAATCGAAATGGGCAGAAACGGCATGGGCGGTGGTGAATTCTGCCATGGTATGGAACACGGATTGAGAGACTGAGTGGGACATGGACTGCGACATTGAGGTAAATAACCCTTAAGGCATGGGATGGGAAAACGTAAGTCACCCTGTTGTGAGATCAAACACCAACAATTAATCGGCAATGTAATTAACAATTAATTAGATCAGCAATGCAATCAGCGTGTTGTTCAGCAGGATCATCCATCTGCACCAATCCGACCCGGCTAAACCTGGATGCCGCTGCCGACTTACTGCTAGACACGCCAGATTGAGCCAGCCAATGAATCGGATTGTTAGCGATCATTTAGCGATCATATTGTTAGCGATCAACCGATGGGCAATGCCCTGTCCCGACGCTGATCAGGGGTATATTATTTTTCTGAAAATCCTGTAACCAACATGATTGACGACAATTGAGTGACTGATTGACGACAATTTTTAGCCAGGACTTTTTAGCCAGGACTTTTTAGCTAGGACAATGATCTGTTTAAAAGTTTTTTAGCAGTCCCTTACCCCTACGACTTCGCGTGTAAAATGTCATTGTCGTACAAGTTAGCATCCAACACATCAACAGGGTAGCCGATTGATTATAAGCAACTTGGACTAAAATTAATCTTAAAAAAAATCAGCATGAATACTGCCACCCGACCCACCGCAACCACCCCACAGCCCACGAGTTCCACCCAGTCCATCGGCCTTGCCAGTCAGTTGGTGAATGGCTTGTTGGCCGTTAAACCCTTGGCTAACTGGGCAAAGCACCAAGCGCGGCAAATGATGATTAAACGCGCCAACCTGATCGGTGTGGACTGGCTGGGAGAAGTGGCGACGCTGCGATCGCGCGACTGGACAACCGAACTCAACGCCGTCCAAAACCCTGATTTACAGTATCCATCCTATTACGTCACGTCTTTTCATGGGTATGAACAGGGGAATTTGACCTGGGAGGCGGCGATTGAGGTGGAAGTGGCGGCCTATGCCGTGCATAGTCGAGTGTGGGGCGAAACCGATGCCCACGGCGATGCTCGTCTGCGCCAGAGCTACCACGAAATTCTCAAAGCCCAAGTCCCCGAAGTGGAAAAGATTGTCGATTTGGGATGCAGCGTCGGCATGAGTACCGCTGCGATGCAAGCCACCTATCCCACCGCCCAGATTACCGGAGTAGACCTTTCCCCCTACTTCCTGGCCGTCGCCAAATACCAAACCGAAACCCGCAACGCTTTCCCCTCCTCCCCCACACCCACTTGGCTCCACGCCGCCGCCGAGTCCACCGGATTGCCCGATCAGTCCTGCGATTTAGTCTCCGCCTTCCTGCTGTTCCACGAATTGCCCCAGAGTGCCGCTATCGCCATCCTCAAAGAAGCCCGTCGGCTCCTGCGTCCCGGTGGTCACTTCGCCATGATGGACATGAACCCCCAATCGCCCATCTACGCCGAAATGAAGCCCTACATCTTGACCCTACTCAAGAGTACGGAACCCTACCTGGATGAGTATTTCACCCTGGATCTGGCACAGGCGATCGTGGATGCTGGATTCCACCCACCCACCATCACCGCCAACAGCCCCCGCCACCGCACCGTAATTGCCCGGTTGTAACCCCAACTGGGATTGCTGATGCTCAATGATTTTGTGTTAGCACCGATAATCTTGTAGAGGCATATAGCCTACGGCATCCAAGAAAAGCGTAGCCCTAAGCGACGCAGCCCATGCCATAGACTATTGCCGAAGACGGCGTTGCTGAATCAAGAGATGAATTAGGAGTTGGATGAATTGAAACTTCGTT